>NZ_JFAL01000013.1:0-13119 GCF_006454495.1 Bifidobacterium sp. UTCIF-38
AGTCGCGGCCGCAGCAAGCTGATCGCGAACCGTCTTCTCCGTAGCGGACAGACCCTTCGTGCCATCGGTATCAGCCGCAGCATCGAAATCAGCGAACTCATCGTTAACTTCGGAGTCAACGCCCTCGAACAGGCGGCCCTCGTCGGTCCAGCCACCGGAGGTGCTGGTCGTCGAGGTCAGGAACCTGATCTCACGAGCATTCTGCGAGTAGAAGTGCTCGCCGCCCTTCGACAGACGATGCACGGTCTTGTCTCCCAGCACATCGGCATTGGTCTCATGCACGAACACCAGCTTCTCCCAAGCGGCCTTCAGCTCGGAAACGATCTTGGAGGAAGCATCGGCAGAGATCTCGTCGCCGTTCGAGGCCTCGAACTGGGCCTGCTTGTACTCCTTCTCGGCTTGCGTGTAGGCGGCGGAGAACTCCTTCCAGGAAGCGGCAGTGAACTTATCCTTATCAGCGGTGGTCACGTAGTTGAGAGCGGCCTTGACCACATCCTCATCAACCTTCGTCCACTTCGCGGTCAGGACGAAGTCGTTGCCGTTGTTCACCCTAGCGGCGACGTTGGCATCGAAGTCGAAGTCCTTACCGCTGTACTGCCAGCCGGCCAGCACGTAGCCGGAACGGGTCCACGCCGGGGCCTGGGACTCGGACACGAAGTCGGAGCCCTTCACGGTCACGGACACATCCGACTGGTTGCCGTTGTACTCGGTGTCACGGAACGTGACCTTCACCTCGGAAGTCGTGGCCTCCCAAGAGGCGGTCACAGTGGTATCGCCATACACGCGAGAGCTGTTGGCGTCCTCGGAGGGGCCTGCGGTCCAATCGATGAAGTTGCCGGCGGCGTTCTTCCAACCCTTGAACACGTAGCCGTCACGAGTCGGATCAGTCGGCTTGGTAACATAGCCGAACGCCTTGCCGCTGGCGTCCTTCTCCGTCAGAGCGACCGGCTGATCGGCCACGGCGGAGCCGCCCTTCGAATCGAACTTCACGGTCGCGTAGGAGACGAAATCGTCACCACGGTAGTTGTTGTTGCTGTTGGAACCGTCGTTGACGGTCACCTCGGAACCGGCAGCGAACTTCTTCTTGGACTGGAAGTTCACCCACGAGGACGGGACCTTGTCGGCACCGGCGGAGATGAACTTCGGCGTGGGGACATTCGTGCCCTCGACCGCATCCACCGAGTACTTGTTCGTATCCTTGTCACCGTCGATGGCCGCGTTCACGATGCCGTAGTTGCCGCCCTCGGACTTGGAGAACGACACGGTCTTCACGTTCTCGGCGCGGGTCTCGGCCGCGATCGTCACGGAACCGGAAGCCGGACGGCCGACGTTGATCGTGGCCAGATCCTTCGTGGCCACCGTCGCGGTCGTGCCATCGGCGTAGGTCACCTTCCAGTTCTCGACCAGCACGCCATCGGCAGCATCATACGGCAGCTGCTGAGCGTTCAGGGTCTTACCCTTCTCAACATAGAACGCGCCGTCATCACCGAACGCGAAGTTCTCGGCGACGGAGTCGGCGTAATCGCCCTTGAGATCGTACTTGACCTCGACATACTGCTTCGAATCGTTGTCCGCGCTGCCGATGTACTTCGCGTACAGGTCCACATCACCGGACACCGTCGCCAGCGGATTCACATAATCGGAACCGCCATCGGTCTCCGTGAAACCGGTGAAGTTCTCCTTGGAGGCGATCGACTTCGCGGCATCCTGAGCGGCGTTCCAGATCGAATCGCCCGGGTACACGTTCTTCACGACCGTAGTGGCATCACCGTCGTGGAACGTGACCTTATACGTCTTGGTAGACGTCGCAGCGCTGGCCGTACCCGCAGCCACGCCCATCGTCGCGATCATCGCGAGAGAGGCAAGACCCGCGAGCGGCGCGCGCCAAACCTTGTTGTTTCCTGTCATTGTCAGGAACCTTTCTTCTAGGGACATCGGGTTTTTGTATGGAGACCTTCTCCATCCCGACTAAGTCATTTTCTACCCCCACCCCCCGGACATTGTCAACCTGAGTCTCGAAGGTCACCCTGCGAAACCCACAAGCTGGGACTCAGATGGCGCTCTGTCAACCTCCAGATATCTCCCCGAACCGCCCAACCTGACCACAGGTTCTCTCTCGGCTATTCCCAACCGCTTTCGCTTGAAATCATGCGCTTCTACGTAACTTTCCCGCGCATCATGAAACATGATCTCCCACTCGCCACGCTGTCGTTCGATTTCGCGTTTGTTACAGCCGTGTATAAGCGGAAGGAATATCTTCGGCGTGTCGCCGGATGTCCCTCGACCCGAACCGACGACACGCCAGACACTCGCCCTGCGCCCAATTCCATGTTCATGTCCATGAATGGCCTTATGGTTCGTTTTAGGCACAGGCTTTGTGTGCGAGCACGGGTTTTGTACCTGCAGTTGTAATGCGTGACGCAAACGCATTGCGCTTTTCGGGACATCGCGGTGTCTTCAGCCTCCACAGACCTCGGTCTGTGGAGGCTGAAGACATTCTGGGGCTGTTTACGAGCGCAACCTGCAGGTATGCTCTAGTGCCGCACCACAACTACCCCTCAGACCCGCTTTGCGGGCCAGCTCCCCTGCAAGGGGAGCCAATGAGGGCTAGAGGCCGGCGAAGAAGGCGTCCTCGCGCTTGTAGAGCACGGCAATCACCACTAAGACCACGGCACCGGCCGCTGTGGCGGCCAGATACCACCAGAGTCTCTTCGGCTCGTAGGTGAACTTCACCGTGTGGTTTCCGGCAGGCACGGCTACGGCGCGGATCAGACCGTTACCTTTATATATGGGAGTTTCCTGACCGTCTACTGAAGCCGCCCAGTCGCCATCATCGTATTCATTGACCAGCAGGTACTGCATGCTCTCGCTGGACACGACGATCGTCAGATCACCGTCATCCTGTTGATCCACGCTCTTCACGTCCGCGGTGGTGTCGACGCTCTCGGTCGGGGCGTCCATCGTGGTCTTCGCGCCTTCGGGAACCCCGTACTCCCGGCTGAAGAACACGGTGTTCTCCTGATACCGCTTCCCCATCGCGTCCAGCACCTCGTCGTTCGTATCGAAGACCTGGATGTTGTCCACAAGCTGCACCTCGGGCGCGGGGTTGTCCAGCTCCTTGACGAGCAGGCCGTCATCGCCGACGGCCTTCATGCCCTCGCCGCTCGAGTACTCGGGATTGTTCTCCTGCGTCTCACTGCTTACGATGAACTTGACGCCCAGGTAGCGCAACAGGTTCTCGTTGCTCACGTTCTTGAACACCGTGTTCGTGGGGCTCGACTCGTACGCGCTCTTGTCGATCGCCGTGTAGTACGCCTTGATGTCCGGGTTGGTCATGCTCAGGGCGTGCCCACGGATATCGCGCAGACCGTAGAACATGGACGAATCGGTCGGCAGATCCACGTTCTTGCCGACGATCTTCTCCCCGTTCCTCGTGTTCTCCTGCAGGTACTTGATCGTCGAGGTCGCCTGCGGGATCGCGGAGGAGCCCTTCTGGGTGAGCGGTAGGTACTGCATGGCGAAGTAGCCCGTATCGACCACCACCGCGGCGCAGAGGGCCACCGTGCACAGGACCGACATCGCCTTGGATGCAACCGCGAAGGCGGCGCTCCTGCGGAACAGGGCGGGCAGGCACGTCCGGCACAGCACCACCACCGCGAACACCGCCACCGTCAGGTACGCGATGCGCCGCTGCAGCGGGCCGAACTCGACGTTGTTCTCCGACACCAGCGGCGTGCCACGCGTCCTGAACGCCGCGTACACGTACACGGCGAGCGCCACGGCGGTCACCGCCCAGATGGAGAGCCGTTCGCACATCGTGTCGATCACGCGAGCAAGCAGATCGTCCATGTTGATGCCGAGCAATGCGGCGAGTGCGAAGTTGAGCAGGATGACGATGCGGAACTTGTATGACGTGTTGACCATCGGCATGTTCGTGAACACGATGTCAAGGTACGGCGTGAAGAGCAGGATGCCCACGATCGCGGCTGAGCAGGCGAAGAAGCCGACGCGCGGCTTGCTGCGGAATCGCACGATGGTGAACGCCACGGTGATGATGGCCAGAATGCCCGTCTAGAGCATGCTTTCGATGTTGTTCACCGTGTTATGGGTGGTCATGAACGGGAAGAACATGGTTTTGAGCTGTTCCGGCGCCAAACCGATGAAACTCCAGTTCGAGCGCGAATCCGAGTATCCGTTCGACCCCACCGACCCGAGCAGCTCGCCCGTGTACGGCAGGGACATGATCGCGCCGATCGCCACGGCTCCGATACCGGCCACCAGCGTGGCGGCGAGGCGACGCCACCTGCCCCAGTAGAGGCGGCAGGCGTAGAACAGCGCGTACGCGAATCCGAGGTAGAAGAAGTATGCGGCGAACGTGGGCATGCCGGCCATCAGCATGAGGAACGTGAGGATCGCGGTCCACACGATGTACTTGGCGCGCAGCTGCCTGACGAGCTTGTCGAGGACGAGGAACAACCATGGTGCCCACGCGCCGACCTCGGTGTGCGGCCAGCCCTGCCAAGTGACCATCGCAGCAGAGAGCGCGTACGTGGTGCCGGCGATGAATCCGCCGCGGGAGGTGTATCCCAGCTGGCGCAGGAGGAAGTACATGCCGAGGAACGCGATGACGACCTTGGCGACGGCGATCAGCGGCATCGCGATGTCGAACGGCAGCAGGTACAGGTAGTTGAACGGCGAGAAGTAGAGGTTGACGGTCATGGGTGCGCCGATGCTGAACGTCGGCACCCATGCGGTGATCAGTCCCTGATGCAGGGTCGTGTAGGCGATCGGCAGCACGTTGTCGGTGATGTCCGAGTAGCAGTAGCCCTGCGTGGTCACGTTCTCGGAGGCGAACGGCTTCCAGCGGTACAGGCAGTTGGTGTACGAGTAGTTCCAGTTGCCGAAGACGACCTGTCCGTACACGTACAGGAGAAGGGCGATCAGGCCGGCGCCCACGGCGATCGCGGCGATGCGATTGGTCGTTGCCCGAGTCAGCCGGCGTGTCTGCCGGTGTGGTGCTGCTTGTGCCGGTCGCGCTGATTGTACTGCCGATTGCGATCCGTCTGTAGACATGCCCGTATACCCATCCTGTGTATGCCGTCAAGAACGAGGCCGATGATACACGCGGCGACTTGACAACTTGCAACTGGGTATGTACTGGATGTTTCTTGAGAGCCCATGCGCCCTTCCGCAAGTTCGGCCGTTTGAGTACGATGTGGCACTGTCGAGCCCGAATCACCTGAAAAGGAAGCCCATGCGCGTCTTCATACAGATACCCTGCCTGAACGAGGAACAGACCCTGCCGTTGGTGCTGGAGAAGATGCCGAAGACCATTCCCGGCGCCGACGAGGTGGAGCTGCTCATCATCGACGATGGCTGCAGCGACAGGACCGTGGAGGTGGCGCGTTCGCTGGGTGTCAAGCATTTCGTCCACCACGCCAAGCCGATGGGACTGGCGCGCGCGTTCCGTGACGGTGTGGACTACGCCCTCAAGCACGGCGCGGACATCGTCGTGAACACGGATGGCGACAACCAGTATCCGAGCGAGACGATCGGCGACCTCGTGCAGCCGATCATCCGACACGAGGCGGATATCGTGGTCGGCGACCGTCAGACCGCCACCATCAAGGAGTTCAGCTGGTTCAAGCGCCGCATGCAGGCGTTCGGCTCGTGGGTGGTCAACCTCGCGGCCGGCACACACATCCCGGATGCTGCCAGTGGCTTCCGCGCGTACTCGAAGAGCTCTCTGCTGAAGCTCAATATCGTCACCGAGTTCAGCTACTGCATGGAGACGATCATCCAGGCGGGCAACAAGCGCATCGCGATCACCTCGTACGCGATCAAGACGAACCCGAAGACGCGCGAATCGCGCCTGTTCTCGAACATCTTCGAGCACATGGCGAAGTCTGGCGGCGCGATCATCCGCAGCTTCCTCATGTTCAAGGCGAACGTGATCTTCAAATGGGCGGCGATCGTCTTCGGCATTCTCGGTCTGATCCCGTTCGTGCGCTATCTGATGTTCTTCTTCTCTGGACATTCCGCCGGCCACCTGCAGTCGATGCTCGCCGGCGTGGCCTTGATCATGCTCTCCGCGTTCTGTGTGGCGCTGCAGATCATCTCCGAGGTGCTGCGCATCCAGCGCAAGCTCGTCGAGGACGAGCTGGAACGCACCAAGGAGCTCATGTACTGCCGTGAGAGCCAGCGCATGTGGGCGCAGCAGGACGAGTGGGGCGGCTACAGCGGCGTGTCCACGGGATTGACGGATTACGTGACGCAATTGGGCGCGAAGAAGATCGACGACGTCGAGAGCGAACCCCAGAATGAGCCCCAGGATGAGCCCCAGAACAAGCCCGTGAAGGAAGGTAAGGACTCCGAGTAGTGACGCAGCAGTCTGTTCGTAAGCCGCGTGTACTCGCGTTCGGCACGTACAACGTGCGCAAGCATCCCCGCGTGGGCATTCTGATCGACGGTCTGCGCGCCAACGGGTGCGAGGTGACCGAGATCAACCATCCGCTGGAGCTATCGACGGCGCAGCGCGTGGAGATTCTCAGGAAGCCGTGGAAGCTGTTCGGCTTCGCATGGGACCTGCTCGGCCTGTGGCATGCCCTACGCCGCGATGCGCGCGCGTGGATGCGCCGTCACGGTCGCCCGGACGCGGTGCTCGTGGGGTACATGGGGCATTTCGACGTGCTGCTCGCCCGTCGCCTGTTCCGCGGGATTCCGATCATCCTCGATCACATGATCTTCGCGGGAGATACCGCCAAGGACCGAGGCGCGCACGGACTCAGGGTTCGGCTGCTCAATCGTCTCGATCGCATGGCGATCAACTCGGCCACGCTGACCGTACTCGACACGCAGGAGCATCAGCTCATGTGCCGTCCGGGCGACCAGACCATGGTCATTCCGGTGGGAGCGCCTGCCGAATGGTATGCTGCCGGCTCCGCTGAGGCGGCTCGGGTTGCCGCGGGTGAGACCGCGCGGACGAACGACATCGTGTTCTACGGCCTGTACACGCCGTTGCAGGGCGTGCCGGTCATCGCGAAGGCCGCCCGCGAGCTGGCCAAGCGCGGGCTGACCCCGCATTTCACGCTGATCGGCAAGGGTCAGGACTACGCCAAGGTGCGCACGATCACGCACGGGCTCGACAACGTGGAGTTCCGTGAATGGGTGGAGCCCGAGGACCTGCCGGCGCTGGTGTCCTCGCACGCGATCTCGCTCGGCATCTTCTCGACCACATCCAAGGGACTGCACGTGGTGCCGAACAAGGTGTACCAGTCGATGGCGGCCGGGTGCGCGGTCATCACCTCGGATACGGCGCCGCAGCGGCGCGTGCTCGGGGACGGGGTCGTGTATGTGAAGCCCGGGGATCCGGAGGCACTGGCGGATGCCATCGAAGGGTTGCTGCGGGATCCGGAGGCGCTGGAGGTGGCGCAGGTGAAGGCGCTGGAAGCTTCGCGACGATTCTCCAGCGACATCATCACGAAGCCGCTATACCAGTGGATTCTGCACTCGATGCGTTGATGGTATCGGCTTTGCCGATGCTGTGTTTTCCGCGGCCTTTGGCTGCTTCTTCTCTCCCCCACCCGGCTTCGTCGGGAGCCCCCTCGTCAGAGGGGGCCAGTTTAGCGTTGAGCTTGCTTGCGAGTTAGGAGGCAGGAGAGAGACAATGGCGCCACGTAAATCATGGGGACTAGGTAGCGGACGCCTTCGATGGTGGCGCTGGTCGGTGAGACCCAGAGGAAGAGGAACGTAGCAAACATCGGCAGAAGCCATGCGAAGCGCTCCCTGCGGCGGCGCAGGCACTCGTAGACGAGGAACACCGGGATCCACGTGGCCCACAGGGCACGCGAGAACGGCAGCGCGCCGAAGAACGTGCCGGCCAGCCAGTCCATGCTGTCCTGCAGGAGCCTTGGCCCGGACGGGGCACGATGCACGGCGACACCGAGCTGTTCGGCCTCCGGGAAGCCGTGCGCGGCACCGAGCGCATAGATGTTGGCCACGTTGTGCAGCCGTCCATCCTTCGTGACCGTCGGGGCTCCGAGCCAGCCCTGTTCCAGCGCGAGATACGTCTCCACGTACGAGACCGGATGCTCGGCCAGATTCTTGACCCACACCTTCATGTACTCGCCGAGATGCCGGTTCTGCTCGTCGCTCCACGTGTAGCCCTTGACGCTGTCCGTGGCCCACCACTCGTAGCGCTTATCAACGTCGCGGCCAAGCACCTTGTAGATCGTCTCCTTGTCCTGCGGGCCGACCTCGTTCGGATGCTCACGCAGCAGCCTCGCAGACTGCTGGAACGCGATGCCGAGCACCTCCTGCTTGCCACCCTCCTGGATGCCGGCGATCGGGAAGACGACCTTCGGCAGAGCGACCATCATCACCAGAGCCGTGATGATCGCGGGAAGGAAGGCGCGGATGCGACGCCCTTTGGGCAGGAAGAACGGCAGGAACAGGCACGCGACGATCACCACGTACAGTCCCGTTTTCTTCGTCAGAGCCATGAGCACGGCGAACACGACGAACGCGGTCAACGCCCACGGATTGCGCAGGAAATCACCCTTCGTACGCGCGGTCTCGACGAAGCACAGGGAGAACAGCAGGAAGTACGGGAGGAACACGGCGTCCTTGGCCATCGCGCTGGAGTACATCGGGAAGATCGGGAACAGCGCGAAGAACAGCATCGCGGCCTTGCACAGCTGGCGCGGCACGCCGATCCGCCTCAGGTACAGCACGGTGAGGGCGAGTACGGACGCGGTGATCAGCGACTGGACGATCGAGTACAGGAACACGCCCGCGTTGCCGGAGCCGATCAGATTGCCGAACTTGACGAACGAACCGAAGATCAGGGTGTCGAACACCGGGTGATGGTCGGAGAGATGACTGCCGTCGCCGAACACGTTCGGGATACCAAAGAACTGCTGGAGCTGCTGCTGGGTGTCGTACCAGATCACGCCGGGGAAGGTGAGCAGCAGGTACGGGATCCAGCACAGGTAGATGATGCCGAGGGAACCGAGGAAGCCGCGGCGGGTGAGGGGGAACTCGAAATGGTGCTGGCCTTTGAGCTCGATATGCCCCTGCACGCGGCCCTGCTCGTTGTCGGCTTGTTTGGCCGAGAAGCGGTCGAGCAGACGATCGCCCGCGTAGAAGAGGGCGAACAGGAACAGCGTGTAGATCACGAATCGGAACGCGTAGTGGAACGAGAACGAGAGGTGATCCGTGAGCAGCAGCATCTCGCAGGCGGTGGCGAAGAAGCTGAGAATCGCGGCGATGAGCATTAGGGGCCACTGGGTGCGCAGGAGGCGCATGCCGGGGGTTTCGTCGCGGCCGGGGACGGTTTGGTTGCCGGTCTTTCCAAGACCAAGAACTTCAGTCTGTTCCATAGTTCCTTCTCGGATCATGAGTTCATTGACGAATTTACTACCCCTCAGTCCCGCTTCGCGGGCCAGAGCTCGTCCTGCAATTATGGACGCGCACGCGCGCATTTCACTGGCTCGCCTGTCGGCTCGCACGTTGCCTACAAACAGCTCTGCTGTTTGCTTTACGGCAACGTCCTAACAAGGGGAGCCGAGAATAAAGCTATACCGTGAACAGGGTACGCACGCCGGGGATCTGTCTCAAGACCACTGAGACGCCGAGGCAGCAGGCGAACAGGATCAGTACACATACGAGGTTGAGAACGGTCGTGATCACACCGCTGTTCAGGTGCGCCTCGAAGACGGCGGCGAGCGCCGGATGCGCCTGTGCCTTGGCGAACAGGACGATCGCCATCATGTGCAGCATGTAGATGCCGAACGTGTTCCTGCCGACGGTTTCGGCCGGCACGCGGATCGGGAGGATTTGGGTCTTGACGGTCAGGCACAGCATGAGCGCGAGTATGGTCGCGGCGAAGGTGGGCAGCAGCCAGTAGCCGTAGTCGATGGTGAGGTTCGTGCCCTTCGTGGCGTGCTGGAAGCGTTGGATACCGAATGAGATCGCGTAGCACAGGACGATCAGCAGTGCGGCGATCGGGCGGCTGATCGACCTCAGCGGCCAGCGGATGCCTTGAATGCCGCCTTTGAGACCTTCGGGCATCATCGAGCGGGCGACGAGACCGCCTACCGTGAAGTACAGGAGCACGTAGCCGTAGGAGCCGAAGATGTAGAACTCGTCGAGACTGCCGAGAATCGACGCGAGCTCGTGGTGCGTGGCGGCGCCGAGCATGTCGAGGAGGACGACGAGCGTGTCCTTGCCGACGGTGAGCGCGAAGATGACGCCGAGCGCGGCGCGCAGGGCGATGCGGCTGGGATCGTCGAACATGAGTTTGACGAGCGGGTAGATCAGGTACACGGCGAGCAGGGCGTTCATGAACCAGAAGTAGCCGACCGGATAGTCGCCGAATCCGCCGCCGAGCTGGAATCGCAGGAAGTTCTTGATCAGCGTGCCGATCGGGGCGGGGTGCGTGCGGTCGACGAATACGCAGAACAGCGCGACGATCGTCTTCCACACGGCGAGCACGGCGACGATCGTCAGGGTCTTATGCACGTGCTTGCGGATGTCGAGCGGGCGGGGCAGGAGCAGCGCGCCGTTGACGGCGAAGAACAGCGGCACGCACGCGACGCACAGGGTCGTCAGCAGCGTGCCGGCGATGCCGGACGAGTAGTAGCGCGTGTAGAACGAGTAGTGGAGGATCACCACGAACAGCATCGCGAGGCTTTTGGCGATGTCGTAGCCGATGATGCGCGGTTTCAGCTTCTTTGCGGCGTGAGTGCCGACTCCGCTGGCACCATGTGGCGTGTGCTGTTCTGGCATGTGATTCCCTTCCTGACTCCGGGACACGACAATAGCAAGGTTCGACCTGCGAATGTCGGGGAAGCATAGCTTCCTCACAATCTGTACGGAGAAGACGGAAATGTCGGGTAACAATGCCCCTGAATCGTGTGTCGAATCACTGATGGTCCGCTGAAGGTCAGCTTGGGACTCTCTGTAGAGGCGGCTATAGTGGGGCTCATGCCTCAGGAATCCAACAATCCGACCGTCGCCGTGCTCCTGCCCTGCTACAACGAGGAAGTGACGATCGGCAAGGTGGTGCGCGACTTCCGCGCCGCACTCCCCCACGCGGACATCTACGTGTACGACAACAACTCCACCGATAAGACCGCGTCCATCGCGGCCGCGGAAGGGGCGATCGTGCGCAAGGAGCCGCGTCAGGGCAAGGGCAACGTGATCCGCGCGATGTTCGAGGACATCGACGCCGACGTGTACGTGATGGCCGACGGCGACGACACGTACCCGGCCGATGCCGCCCCGGACATGGTCGCCAAGGTGCTTGAGGGCTACGACATGGTGATCGGCGACCGACTCTCCTCCACGTACTTCCAGGAGAACAAGCGCCCGTTCCACAACTTCGGCAACCGACTCGTACGCGATTCGATCAACGGACTGTTCGGCGCGCACGTCACCGACATCATGACCGGTTACCGCGCGTTCTCGTTCACGTTCGTCAAGACGTATCCGGTGCTCTCGCGCGGCTTCGAGGTCGAGACCGAGATGACGATCCACTCCCTGAACAACAACCTGCGCCTGTTCGAGATGCCGATCCAGTACCGCGACCGCCCGGCAGGCTCGGTGTCCAAGCTCAACACGGTGGGCGACGGCATCAAGGTGCTCTCCACGATCTTCCGCATGATCCGCGAGTACAAGCCACTGCCGTTCTTCGGCGGACTGGGCGTGATCATCGGACTGATCGGCGTGGTGCTGTGCGGCACGGTCACGATGGAGTTCGTGCACACGGGTATGGTCGCGCGATTCCCGACGTTGATTGGCGCGGTGATGCTGGTGATCACGGGATTGATGCTTATTATCGCCGGGATCATTCTGGATGTGATGGCGAAGAACGATCGGAAGACGTTTATCGTCGACGCGAATCGGTTCGCGTATTTGAAGCGGCGAAAGTAGGCGGATTAAGCGAAAGCCCCCGAGGACTTGCAGTCAAGTCCTCGGGGGCTTTCAACTTGAGAGGAACTCAGGCCGGGTAGGCCTTGAAGGCGGTGCCTTCGAGGGTCCAGCCGTTCTTCTGCAGCGTGGTGGCCTCGTTCTTGTCGGCCGTAAACAGGTGGTACCTCGTCGAGGGGTTGTAGACGCGATACACCGTCACGCTGCCGCCATCCGGAGCGTAGAACGCGATGCCCTCATCGCGCCAACCGGACTTGGCGAGCGTCTGACGTTCCAGTTCGGTGGTCGTGTACACGTGATCCTTGTGGGCCGCATTGTACAGACGATAGACCGGCTTGGAGTTCGCAGCCCCCTTGACGGCGGCGTGCATGGCCACGCCCTCGTTGCGCCAACCGCTGTTGGCGAGCGCGGTGGCCTCACCATCGCTGGCGGTGATGATGTGATCCTTGGTGGCCGGATTGTACATACGGTACACGTCCACCTTGTTCGGGTCGCCCGCCCTGACGAGCTGCCACTGCTGGGCGGTGGTGCCATTCAACGTGTACACCCACAGGGCCACGAGATCCGACGCATTGCCGGCCGGCACGTCCAGCGCCTTGTTGGAGTTGCTGTTGAGCAGGGCGATCTTGCCGTTGCCGTAATCGCGCACCTGCCAACGCTGGCTGGCCTTGCCGTTGCTGGCACGCTGCTGCACGGAGGCGCCGTCGATGTACGCGCCGCCGGCAACCTCGACCAGCTTGCCGGACTGCACGTTCATGATCTGGTAGATGCCGTTGCCCACCTGCGTGAAGCGGAACTGCTGGGCCTTGGTGCCGTTCGACGAGTAGATCTGGACCTGCGCGCCGTCGGTCGTGGCCGCACCGTAGATGTCGACGACCTTCTTGCTGTCGATCGCGGATGCGATGTTGACGTCGCCGTTCGTGATGCTCACGTTCGCGGACGGCAGGATGAACGTCTGCGCGGCGGTGCCGTTCGGCGTCCACAGGCGCACCGGAGTGCTGTTCGCCGACGAGCCGGAGGTGATGTCGAGCACGTAGTTGCCTACCGCGGACTGGATGTAGTAGCCGTTGCCGGCATCGCGCAGGAACCAGCGCTGGGCCTTCGAACCGCTGGCCGTGTTCTGCTGTACGGCCACGCCGTTGCCGCCATTGCCGTTCGCGGCCTCAAGCACCTTGCCGGAGTTCACGT
>NZ_JFAL01000013.1:13148-49880 GCF_006454495.1 Bifidobacterium sp. UTCIF-38
ATGAAGGTGAACTGCTGAGCTTTCGAATTGTTGTACTGGTACAGCTTCGTCGTCGCGCCGTTCGCGGTGCTGCCGCCGGGGATTTCCACGCTGGAGGAGTCCTTGATGGAGGCGTTGATGTAGTACGTGCCGTTCGGGATGGCTGCCATGTCGAGGTTGGTCACGTTGAACGTCTTGCCGGGCACCATGTCGGAGCCGTCGCTCGTGCCGAACGCGTTGAGGTCGATCCTGCCGCTCATGCCGGCGACGGAACCGCCGGACGTGTACTGCCAGCCGCGCACCTTATCGGACCAGTTGCGGAAGCCCATGTAGCCGCCGTACTGGGCCACCCAGTGGGTCTTCGCGTGGATGTTGGCGTTGTTGAGCGGGCCGTTGAGGTAGCTCGTGTACGAGTACACGGACAGGTTGTTGTAGCCTGCGGACTGCAGCTGGCCGAACCACGCGTTGACGATCGCACTGTACACGTTCGGATCGGTCGGATGCGCGTGACCTGCCCACGTCCACGCCTCGAGGTCGTAGTACACCGGGTAGCTCAGATCGTTCGGGCTGACTCCGGCCTTCTTGAGCAGGTTGACGACGTTCGCGCCCTCCTTGGCGGCCGTGTCGGTGTCGTACGCGTACGAGTACAGGTAGATGCCGAACGGGATGTCGAGGCGCTTCAGCTCCTTGATGTTGCGCTGCGCCTGCGCGTCGAATCCATTGCCCCAGCCATAGCCGATGCGCACGATCGCGCCTTCGACGCCGGCGTTCTTCGCGGCCTGCCAGTCGATGGTCTTCTGCCATTCGGAGACGTCGACCACGCCCTTCGCGTTCTTGGCGAACACGTTGTTGCCGGCGTCGAAGAACGCCTGGACGCCGTTGTGGGTGCCCCAGTGGGCGCCGTACTCGTTGTTGCCGAGCGCGGCGAGCTGGACGGAGGCGTCAGCGATGGCGGCGGAGGAGGACTTGGCGGCATTGGCGCTGCCGTTGGCGTCCTTGGCATCCTTGACCGCGGTCTTCACGTCCTTGACGTCGACCGGAATGAACGACTCGCCATCGGTCTTGGCGAGCGGATCGGGCTGCTCGTCCTTCGTGCCGACCAGCTTCGGATCGGTCACGGTCTTGCCGGTCTCGATGTCCTTGAGCTTGCCGTCCGTGGTGGCCACGTGATCCTCGGACACGACGGTCGCGCTGTTCGGAATGCTGCTGGCCACCTTGTCCGGCAATTCGACGCTCGGATTGCCCGGCATCGCCTCGTCGGATTCGACGTCGGCCGTGGCCGAGGTCTGCGACTGGACCGTCGTCGCGTTGACGGCGGTATCGCGCAACGGCTGCGCGATCGCCGGAGCCGCGAACGACACGGCCATGACGACCGCCGACACGGACGCGACGAGCTTCAGCGCACGCGTACGCCACGCGGCGCGACCCGCATCACTGCCGGGCCTGAGTACGGGAGTGTCTCCCGACTGTGGAACAGACATGATTCCTCTTCCCCTGATGTCTTCTGGCTGCCCTGCGGTTGCTCTGTTGCTGGTGTTGTCCATGCGATGAACAGATGAACAGCGTTGACGAACAACGTTCCTAGGCAGCGTTTTCCACAATCCACTGTAGGTGCACGGGGGTATTCAGCGTCAGGGGGTGTTCACGGTTCTGTGCAAAACGTGAACAAACGAACAATGAGCGGGCGGCGGTCGCTCACCACGAGTCCTTCATCACCTAACTACCCCTCAGACCCGCTTCGCGGGCCAGCTCCCCTGACAAGGGGAGCCAACAAGGAGAAGACTACTTCACGCGCCACTGCTGGGCTACGGTGTTGTTGCCGGTGTAGAGCTGAACCCGGGTGCCGGGGCGCTGGCTGCCGCCGGGCAGGTCGAAGCTCTTGCCCGAGGCGACGCCATAGAACGAGACCGGGGCGTTGTCGCCTCCCGAACCGGCGCGGCGCACCATCCAATGCTGCGCACTCGAACCGTTCGCCGCGTACTGCTGCAGTTTCACACCGTTCGCCTTGCTGTTGCCGGGCACGTCGATCACCCTGCCGGAGCGGACGTTCCTGATCTCGACCACGTTGTTGCCCACCAGCCTGAAGCGATACTGCTGCGCGCCGCTGCCGTTCCAGCCGTAGATCTGCAGCGCGCCGCCGTTGGCCATCGACCCGCCGTAGATGTCGAGCACCAGATTCGCCCTGAGCGCCGACTCGATGCGCACGTTCCTATTGGTCGGAATCGCGATGTCCGCCGACGCCAGACCGAACTTCTGCGCGGCGGAATCGTTCGCACTGTACAGGGCGGCCGTCGAACCGTCGGCCGTACGGCCGTTGGACAGGTCGAGCACGTAGTCGCCGAGCGCGGACTGCAGGTAGTAGCCGGAACCGGAGTCGCGGATGAACCAGTGCTGCGCGGCGGTATTGTCGGGCGTCCACTGACGCACCTCGGCATTGTTCCACGCGCGGCCATCGGCCACGTCGAGCGCCTTGCCGGACGCGACGTTCCTGATCTCGTAGCTGCCGTCGGGCTGACGCGTGAACGTGAACTGCTGGTTGGGCTTGCCGGTGGCGGAGTGGATCTGGGTGCGCGCGCCGTCTGCGGTGCTGTAGACGGGGGTCGCGGCGTTCGCGGTCATCGGGATCTCGATGCTGGATGAGTCCTTCGCCACGGAATTGATGTAGTACGTGCCGTTGGGCACGTTCACCGCGGCCATCGCCGAAGGATGAATCATATAGCCGAGCACGCGGGCGCGGATCGTCTCCATGCGGTCCCACACCTGCTGGCCGGGGCACAGCGTGTGGTTGAGGTCTCCGCCGATGTAGTGGCTCGCATCGCCGTGACCGGTCACTCGCTGCTGCGTGCCGTGGAACTGGAACGTGCCGAACGGGCTGGGGATGCGCAGGGCCCTGAACTCCCACGCGATCGCGGCGGCCGTCGACTCAATCTGCGCGTCGGTCGGCGCCACGTCGAGATGATAGCTGCCGAGCATCGCGATGCCGAACGTGTCACGGTTGAATCCGGACGCCTGCGCACCCTCGACCTGGCTGGCGGGCACGATCTGGTTCGCCACGCCTTCGTCGCGGCCCTCCCAGATGCCGCCGAAGCGGTCGACGATGAGCTGGTAGCCGATATCGCCCCAACCACGCTGCGTGTTGTGGAACAGGTAGATGCCGTTGATCATCGCGGGGACTTCGG
The DNA here is from genome assembly GCF_006454495.1 of Bifidobacterium sp. UTCIF-38. NCBI lineage: Bacteria > Bacillati > Actinomycetota > Actinomycetes > Bifidobacteriales > Bifidobacteriaceae > Bifidobacterium > Bifidobacterium sp. UTCIF-38. The sequence goes on from NZ_JFAL01000013.1 coordinate 16,307, forward strand.
CCTGCGTGTAGTCGTTGCGGTCCACTGTGTGGTGGACGATCGCACCCTTCCAGTGGCCGTCGCGCTTCGGCTTCCACGTCATCGCGGGATTGCCGGCCACCCACCATTCCTCGCGGGTGTGGACGCGGCCGGTCGCCGTGACCGCGGCGGTGCGGACCGAATCAGACCCGAACGCCGCATTATCGGATCGGACCGCATCGATCTCACCGACAGCGTACGCGTCATCGGCGCTCGCCTTATCACCCTTGTTATCACCCTTGTTCCCGCTGCGGTACGCGCTGCCCTGCGCGTCGCCGACCGCAGAATAGCCCGAATCGACGGTGATGAGCTTCGCTGCGGTGATGGTCTGGCCGGCCACGGGGGTGAGCTGCGCCTCGACCTTGGTGGCATCACCCACGTAGTACGAGGGGCTCACGCCGATCCTGCCGAAGTCATCGTCGATGGAGGGGATGGTGAGCCATGGGCTCCACGCGTTGTTGCGGAAATAACGCAGCTGGTAGGTGGGGGCCTTGTCGGCGTCCTTCATGTCCTGCTGCTTCCACGTCACGCCGACGGTGGCGAGGCCGGAAAGGTCGGCGGACACGGTCACCGCGCGAGAGGGCTGGGGTGAGGACTGGGATTGCGGGGCGGACGGAGCGGACGGTACCGGTGCAGGGGCCGGAGCCGCCGGAGCATTGGAGGCCGAATCCGAGCCGTCACCCGCATCGCCCGACTGCGGGGCGGCGGAGCGGGATTGGGGTTCGATCGCCAAAGAGTACGGTGCCGCGGTATTGCCGGACGTGCCGTTTCCGGTCTCGTCCTCCGAGCCATTTCCCGAGGCGGACCCGTCATTCGGTTCAGTCGGAGCGGCCGGGACACTCGGCTCGGCTGGCGTCGCGGTAGCCGGCGCAGCGGTGAACGACTGCTGCTCGACCTGAGGCTTGTGGGTCTTGGCAACGCGCTGGATGCCGTCCGCGGAAGTATCCGCTACCGGTGCGGCCGAGCCAATCGGGGCAACGCCCACAGCCTGGGCCGACGCCATCGAAGTCATCATCGCGACAACCGCGAGCGCCCCGGTCAACGTCTCGATCACACGGTTCACACAACGGTTCACACGGGTCGGCAGCTCATCAGTCGACCACTTATCCTTCTCACCACGACGCATACCGTCGCCTCTTTCCTTCAACTCTCCGTCCGATCGAGCAGGTTGTCCACATCTCTCCAAGTCAGCTTCGCTGACAGCCCCATCATCAGGGGGTCGAGATGGCAACACACGAAGTGCGGGACAGGCCATCGGCGCGATCAGACCACTATTCCGCACAGTAGCACCAACGCTTCCGCCGCGCGGGCGCTATCACTTCACACTATCTCGCTTACGAGGGGTGCTTTTGGCGGCCTGCAGACATCTATCTCGCTTACGAGGGGTGCCTATGTCAGGTATATGGGCATGAAAACGGCTTGAATGCAACGGCGTTAAGCCATTTTGAGCCCTTGGTACTTCGGTCAGGTACCCCTCGTAACGCAGATAGATGTCTGCAGACCGCCAAAAGTACCCAACGTAAGCGAGATAGCTTCTCCAACAGCAGGAGATGGCGCGTCTCCGCCATGGCGCATACGTTTTCAGATCCGAGGACCACCATACGGTCTATGGCCAAAGTGTGGCCTGCAACCACATGCCGACCCTCGCAAATGGCCATGTTCGAGTTTTCCCACCAATAGGGCCACATCGCGGACAATGTAGTTACGTCGCCCCCAACCGCGGCTATCGTAGGAACTGTTCGGTGGGATTAACGGATAGTACGAACAGCGATATTGGCACCCAAGATGACGAAGGAGTCGTGGGCTGATCGCTATTCACGTTGCGTTTCAATACTCATTGCAATGCCACACACTCATTGCGACGCTTCATCATCGAAGCTGCCAGTATCGGATGCGCGGCACAACATGGGTACAACACAACAACGCAACAACAACACAACAGGCAGTCAGGCAATCGCGCCGGCCTTACGTCACGACGTCCATGACGACGCAGACGCTTCCCCCGCGATCGCCCCGCTGCCGCACGCACACGCTCTGATCCGCGTTTTTCACGGCCTTGGACGTCCCTCACGAGGGGATCGCCCGAACTGTGGTGCCTCGGCATCGCCTGATCGCGGTCAATAGCTGATCATTCGTGAAACGGGCTGGCGATCACGCTCACCGAACGACGACCGAACGTCAGTCGAATGATCGAATACAGAAATACACAATCAAATATCCGCATATCCGCCCCATCGGACAACCCACGGAACAATCGCCGAACAATCACCAAACCAATCGACAACGAGCAAGAGAACACAGAAGGAAAACCATCATGGGAACCGCAAAGAAGAAGCTCAAGCCACGACCACCGAAACTACGCAAGCCGACGAAGGCCGACGTACCCGCGATGTACGCGATGTACTCCGACCCGCGCATCTGGTGGAACCAGTCGGGCGACGAACATCCGAACATGGAATACACCAACGCGGTGCTGGAGCAATGGCTCAGCGGCTGGCGGTACGACGCGCTCGACATCTGGGTCGCATGCAAACAGAATACGTTCATCGGCACGGGAGGCGTGCGACGATGCGGCAACGCCTGGCACCTGCAATACTGCGTCAAACCCGAATACTGGCATCAGGGCTACGGCACCTACATAGCGGTCTCCGGCGTCAAGGCCGCGGCCTATTTCGACAAGACGATGCCGGTGTTCCTCACCATGCTGCGCGACAACTACACGTCCCGACTGATCGCGAACAGACTCGGATTCCGCAACGTGCGCAACGACTTCGATCCGAAGACGGGCATGTACCCGCGTCAGATCTTCGCCAACCGGCCGATCACCGACAAGGAGCTGCGCGACTACCTTGACGCGCTGCATAAGTTGAAGGAGTAGACGCCGGGTAGGCAAACGGAAAGCCCCTTGGCCGTGCACATGCACCACCATGCACATGCACCGCCAAGGGGCTTATCGCGATGACATACCCGTCATACGCCCGTTCATACGCCCGTTATCCGTCGGCTACTCCTCAGGACCGCCCGCTTCCGTGGGCCGGCCACCGAGGATGATGTCAGCTATCACCAGCCGAACGGGAAGCCGAAGCTGTCGCTGCCGCCATCGCTGTTGCCGCTGCCGTCGCTACCGTTGCCGTAGCCGTTGCCGCCGTTGTTCTGGCTGTTGCCGTTGCCGTTACTGCCATTGCTCGACTCGGAACGGTTGGAGCCGTTGACGGCCTCCTCCTGCTGGTCGAGCGTCACATCGACGTCCATCGTCTTGCCGTCGCGCACGATGGTCAGCGTCGCCTTGTCGCCGAGGGCGGCGGCGCGCACGAAGCCGAGCAGGGAGGCGTTGCTGCCCACCGCGTTGCCGTTGAACGCGACGATCGTATCACCCTCCTTGAGACCGGCCTTGTCGGCCGGGGAACCGGAGACGACCGCGGAACCGGAGGAGCCCTTGGTGATCTTCGCGCCGGCACGGGTCACGCCGTCGGCCTCGACCGTGTCGGACGTGATCGTAATGCCGAGCGCCACGTGCTTGACCGAACCGTTCTTGATAATCTCATCGGCGACGCGCTTGACGAGGTTCGACGGGATCGCAAAACCGATGCCGATCGAGCCGGCCGAGCTGGACGAGGACGAGCTGGACGTGGAGGCGATCGACGAGTTGATGCCGATCACCTGGCCGGCCGCGTTGAACGTCGGGCCGCCGGAGTTGCCGGGGTTGATGGCCGCGTCGATCTGCACGGCGTTGGTGACGATGTCGTTGTTGTTGTCATCCATCACGGTCACCGGGCGGTTGAGCGCGGAGACGATGCCGGTGGTGGCGGTGTCGTCGTAGCCGAGCGGGTTGCCGACGGCCATGATGTTCTCGCCGACCGCGAGCTCGTCGGAATCGGCGAACGTGACGGTCTTCAAGTCGCTCGGCGGGTTGTCGAGCTTGATCACGGCCAGATCGGTGGTGGTGTCGGTGCCGACGATCTGCGCGGAGTACATCTGGCCGTTGGACAGCGTCACCTGGATCTTCTGCGCGCCGGAGATCACGTGGTTGTTGGTCACGATGTGGCCGTCCTTGTCGAGGATCGCGCCGGAACCCTTGGCGGAGCCGTTCGACAGCTGGGTCTGGATGGCGACCACGGAGCCGGAGACCTGCTTGGCGACGGCCTGCCAGTCGGGCGCCTCGCCGGTCTTGGCGGTGGCCGAGCCGGAGGAGGACTTGCTGGAGTCGACGTTCGCCAGGGAACTGGTGGTCGCGACGCGGACCGCGCCGGAGGTGATGGCCGCGTAGCCGACGCCGAGGCACAGGGCGGCGGAGACGAGCGCGGCGACCACGCCGGTGACGACCAAGCGGCCGACGCCGTTGGAAGACTTGGCGCCGGGCTGGTTGAACTGGGTCGGGTCGATCGGCTGGTTCGGGTCGCCGTTGTTGTTGCCGTTGCCACCGAACGGGGGGAAGCCGCCGAACGGGTTGCCGGAACCGTTGCCACCGTTAGCGCCATTGGCGCCGTTACCGGCGCCCGGGTTCGGCGAGGCGAACGGGTTGTTGGACGCGAAGGGGTTGGAGCCGCCGAAGATCGAACCGGAACGCTGGCCGTACTGCGGGTGACCCTGCGGGTTCTGGCCGTTCTGGCCGGCGGCGGCACCGAACGGACCGGGCTGGCCGTTGACCTGGCCATTGGGCTGACCGTTGGACTGACCGGTCTGGCCGGTCTGCTGCTGCGGGGTCGGGACCGGGCCATACGCGCCGTACTCCGGCGCGGGGCGGTACTGACCGTACGACGGCTGCTGTGCGGCGGCCGAGGTCGAGGTCGGCTGGGCGGCCGAAGCGGCCGGAGCCGACGAGACCGGCTTGGAGGAAACCACGGTCTGCTCGCCGGCAGCGGAGGCGTAATCCGGCTTCACCTCGCCGCTGGCGGCACCGGCAGTATCCACACCGGAGACCGCGGCACCGTTGGCGGCCGCCGCGCCCTGCCCTCCGGCAACCGGGGAGATAGTCTCGGTGGGCTGCTCGCCCGCGGCCTTGACGGAATCGGCGCCTGCCGGCGTCGGAATGTGCTGCGTTTCCTGCGCGTCGCGCTGCGGCTGCGCGTTCTGGTTGCCCTGCGGGGCCCAGTTGTTCTGCTCATCAGCCATAATCGTGTGCTCCTTCATATGACCAGCGGCTTCGGGGTTTCTCTTCAGCAATCTCGCCGCCGGTTCGTATTGCTAAGTAAGAGTAAAAGCTCCGGCTCTGGAAGTTTCCTGAACGTTTGTTGGAAGTGATGAGTGAATCTTCTCCCGACTTTCCGCATATCTGCGTTACGAGAGGTACTTTGCCGCCTCTGCAGACATCTATCTCGCTTACGTGGGGTACCCGCTCCGAGTATGAGGGCCCAAAAACGGCTTGATCGCCACGAAGGTTGGCCGTTTGTGAGGTTGTATATCTGGAGCAGGTACCCCACGTAAGCGAGATAGATGTCTGCAACAAGCCCAAAGTACCTCTCGTAACGCAGATACCAACGCAGATACCTTCAACCGCTCTCAGATTGCATGCCTTTTCGGTCATTCCCCCACCCCAGCAGACACCTCACCGCACTCTTATCAGCGCCTTGCCTCCTCAGCCCCACATAACCACGCACAACAGGCGGGAACCGACGGCCCAACAGGCCAGCAACCCCAATCCGCTTGTTCGCCTAAAGTGAAGCTATGACCGACATTTCCACGAACATCGATGCTACCGAGGCCAACAACGGCACCAACAGCAACACCGCCAGCAACGGCACCGCCGCCCCTGACCTCAACCTGCACCCGCTCGGCGCCGCCCCCGGCAAGCCCGGCGACCGATCCGCGTTCCACTTCGAAACCATCACCCGCCTGTCCGACGCCGCCGACGGCAAGGGCAAGGGCGGCGCGCGCTACGGCCGCACCGGCATCATCCACACCCCGCACGGCGACATCCGCACGCCCGCGTTCGTGCCTGTCTCCACGCAAGCCGCGATGAAGGCCGTCCTGCCCGAGTCCATGAAGGATCTCGGCGCGCAGTGCCTGCTGTCCAACGCGTTCCACCTGTTCGAGCGCCCCGGCGAGGACGTGCTCGACCAGGCCGGCGGACTCGGGCGATTCATGAACTGGCACGGCCCGACCTTCACCGATTCGGGCGGCTTCCAGGTCATGTCGCTGGGCGTCGGCTTCAAGAAGACGCTCGCGATGGACGTGACCGGCATGAAGTCGGACGACGTGATCGCCAAGGGCAAGGAGCGCATGGCGTGGGTCGACGAGGACGGCGTCACGTTCAAGTCGCCGCTCAACGGCGACCAGCACCGCTTCTCCGCCGAAATCTCGATGGGCATCCAGCACAAGATCGGCGCGGACATCATGTTCGCGTTCGACGAGCTGACCACGCTGATGAACACGCGCTCGTACCAGGAGGAGTCGGTCGAGCGCACGTTCCGCTGGGCGAAGCGATGCGTCGCCGAGCACGAGCGCCTGACCGCCGAGCGCCTCGGCAAGCCGTATCAGGCGCTGTACGGCGTGGTGCAGGGCGCGAACTACGAGGATCTGCGTCGTCACGCTGCCGAGCAGATCGCGTCGCTCGACTTCGACGGCGTGGGCATCGGCGGCGCGATCGAGAAGCGCATCATCGGCGACACGTGCGCGTGGATCTGCGACGCGATGCCGGAAAGCCGCCCGCGCCACGTGCTCGGCATCGCGGAGATGGACGACATCTTCGCGTGCGTCGAGAACGGCGGCGACACGTTCGATTGCGTGGCGCCGGCGCGATGCGGCCGCAACGGCGCGATCTACACGCGTCACGGCCGCTACAACATCAAGCGCGCACAGCACAAGTTCGACTTCGGCCCGCTCGAGGAGGGCTGCGACTGCTACACGTGCCGCAACTACTCGCGCGCGTACGTCGATCACCTGCTGAGGGCGCGCGAGTTCACCGGGTTCACGCTCGCGACGATCCACAACGAGCGGTTCTTCGTGAAGCTGCTCGACGACATCCGCGATTCGATCGACGGCGGGTACTTCGAGGAGTTCCGCGACGAATCGCTGGCCCACTTCTACGGCAAGTGATCGGCCGAATTGGAAGACTTGGAGGAGTTGGAGGATCAGGAGTGACGATGAATCTTCTTGAGGCGATCGACGCGCGGCACGCGATCCGCGCATACACCGACGAACCGGTCGCGCCGGATGCGCTGGCGCGGTTGCAAGCCGAGATCGACGCGTGCAATGCCGAGTCGGGCCTGCACATTCAGATGGTCGCGGGGTTGGACGATGCATTCCTCGGGCTCAAGACCCATTACGGGCGATTCAAGGGCGTACACAACGCGATCGCCCTGATCGGCGCGGTGCCGAGCGGCAGTGCGATTACAACGGCCGAGGGGACGCCGGTGTCGCTCGAGGCCGCGGACCTGCAGGAGCGCGTCGGCTACTACGGCGAGCGACTCGTGCTGCGCGCCGTGCAGCTTGGACTGGACACGTCGTGGGCCGTGCTGGACGGTGCGGAGAACGTCGATCCGGCCGAGGCGTGGTGGACGCTCGGCGATGGCGAGTCGGTGGTGTGGGCGATCGCGTTCGGCCATGGCGCGCGCCCGGGCGGCCGTCGCCGCACCAAGCCGATCGAGGAGTTGGCGAGCGTAGTGGAGGGCGATGCCGTGACGGAGAGAACCGGTGCCACGCAGTCGGTCGGCATGGCTGACCAGCATGTCGATAGCCGTGGCGATGCCACGCTCACAGACCTTTCGCTCGATAATGCGCCCGATTGGTTCCGCGCAGGCATGGAGGCGGCCATGAAGGCGCCCACGTCGCTCAGCCAGCAGCCGTTCCATTTCACACTGCATCTCGACGGCGGTTCAGCTGGCCTTGCCGACTCCACCGATGCCGACGCCGGTTCCGCCGACGCAGCCGCCGGTTCCGCCGACGGCGAGGTGAGTGCCGAGGCACTGGACGGCCTGTTCGCCCACGTCGGCCTCGGATGCGCCAAGTACCACTTCGAGATCGGCGCTGCCCCGCACAAGGTCGAGTGGCGCAATAGCTGAGGACGGGAACCGCCCAACGAGTGGTGTCGACCGTGGCGGCCGTGGCGGAGGCCGCCATGATCGGCAAAACCCGCCAAAATAGCCGCGACACGCCGAAGAGCCACCAAGATTTGCGTCTCACACCGAAGTGGTGCTAAGTTATCTGCTTGTTCGCGAGTGTGGCGGAATGGTAGACGCGCTGTCTTCAGGTGGCAGTGAGTGTATGCTCGTGGGGGTTCAACTCCCCCCACTCGCACCAGCAATTAAGGGCTGGAACCGCAAGGTTCCAGCCCTTTTGCTTTCCCGAAAGCCCACGGAGGCGCTGGTTAGTTTGACCGTCCCGTCCATCCATATATCATATATGCTATATTTAATCCATGAAAAGCATTGCCGAACTGCGCACGGAACGCGTGCTAGCTCATATCAGTCAAAGCGATGTGGCCGCGTCTATGGGGACCACGCAGTCGGCAGTATCCCGCGCGGAGCGGGAGGGCAATCCAACGCAGGACTTCCTACAACGCTACGAAATCGCCCTCAGGAACCTCACTGCCGCCGACACGGGAATATCCGAATCCCCTGCATCTGTCTCGCCGACGCCCGAATCATCATCCAGCCCGATCGAGATCGCACTGATCAGGGCGATCGTCGCCAAGATCGCGAAGCAGTACGGCATCGCCGATATGTACGTGTTCGGATCGACGGCGCGAGGTGACGCCCATGCCGATTCGGACGTGGACCTGCTCTATCGCCTCGAACCCGGGGCATCGCATTCCATGATGACGATGCAACGGCTCACCGCCGAATTGGAGTCGGCGATCGGCCGCACCGTATCGCTGACATCCTACGATTCACTGTTGCGCAGCGCACAGCGCAGTCAGGCCAGTCGCCGGTTCCTTGAGCATATCTCCCGCGACATGATCAAGGTGGCGTGATGATGCCGTCGCAACCGCAACACGGGCACCATCATAATGAGCACCGCCATGACGACCAGCTCTTCCGCGACCAGACCACACTGATCCGCCTTCTGGAGCACCTCGATCACGCCGTCGAGGATGCCAGCACGACCCATTCTCCCGACGACCTGTTCGCGGATCGCGTGCGGTTCAACTCGGTCGCCATGGAGATGACGCAGGCGCAGGAATGCGCACGCCGGCTGTCGGAGGATTATCGTCGCATCATGCCGAATCTGCCATGGGCGGAGCTGCGAGCGCTACGCAACGCGCTGGTCCACGATTACGACGAGATCGACGTCGAATCCTTATATGACACGGTCACGCAGGATGTGCCGGCTTTGGCTACGCGACTTCGGCCGGTCGTGGAGGCCATCCTGCACGAAACGTGAGAGCCGCGCATCAGTCCTGCGGAAGTTCAAGTTTGGTTGCCACTCGCACCAGCAGTCAAGGGCTGGAACCGCAAGGTCCAGCCCTTTTGCTTTCCCGAAAGCCCACGGAGACGCTGGGAAACCAACGGTTCCGTGGGCTTCCCCGCATGGCGGTGACCGGGACATGCGCCGTGGGACGCCCCGCTATTCGGGATAAGTCCCCGACCGAACCCGGTTCACCCTTGACGGGCGATGTTGACGGCAGTGCCGGAGGCGGTGACCATCAGCATCGATCCGTCGGTGCCGAGCACCTCGTAGTCGATATCGACTCCGACGACGGCCTGTGCGCCAAGCGCCTCCGCACGCTGCTGCATCTCGGTGATCGCCTCGTTGCGCGCGTTCGTCAGCTCCTCCTCATAGCCCTGGCTGCGCCCGCCGAACATGTTGCGAAAACTCGCGCCGATGTCCTTGAACATGTTCACGCCGGCGACGACCTCGCCGAACACGATGCCACGATAGTTGGTGATGACGTAACCGTCGATCGACGGCGTAGTGGTGACGAGAATCATGATTGGCCTCCCTGCCATTGACTTGCCATTGTCCTGTCATTGGCACGCCGCCAGTTGCCGAACAGAGCCGACATATGCCCGCTGATACGGCGATCACTGCCACCATGCCACGATTCCAGTCTAGTATCCCGCGTTGTGAATTCATCCGGCCCGAGCGTCCAGTCCAATCCGAGCCCATTGCGTTCGATCCCGCAGGATCCAGCGCAACAACCCCCCATTTCTTGTTCCATTGCGTTCGATCCCATAGGATCCGGCGTTATGGGAGGTTGCGCGGTCGGGAAAACGTCCGATCCCATAGGATCCGCTTCGAAAGCCCCCACTTCTTGTTCCATTGCATTCGATCCTGCAGTATCCGACGTTGAGGAGATAGGGGAAGTGGCGAAAACGTTCGATCCCGTAGGATCCAACACGGCGATCGGGGCGGATCGGGGGGATGGATGCGCGATGGGTCTGCCACTCAGCGCATGTCAATCGGTTGATGTTCGTTGAGCGGCAGAAAACCGTGCCACTCAACGCGATTTCGACGATTTTCCACGTTGAATGGCAGACAAGACGGCGGCAGGGGCGGCCACTGCAATATTGGCTATCGAGGAATCGTTGGAAAATGGCCATTTTGACAACATGTCAAAAAGACGGTGAGGCGACAATGACGCATCGTCGTGCCACTCAACGCCAAAATCGCCGAAAAATGCGTTGAGTGGCACCGCAGAGGGCGCGGCCAAGATGCACAGCCGGAGCACAGCCGGACAGTATGGCTGGGAGGCACAGCTGGAGCACAGCCGGACGGCACAGCTGGGCCCGGCGCCATGACTGAGGCGGTATGGCCGGGGATGTCCGTCACTCCCCACGCATCATATCGGTCCGCGCTACACGGACGGCGCAGTCCGATCAGGCATCAGCAGCACCATCAGCACTGTCAGCCGCACCATCAGCGGCACCGTCAGTCCGATCAGGCACCGTCAGCAACGTCAGCAGCAACGTCCGCAGGCGCCCACGGCCCCATCAGCACCCGTCAGCAGCACCCTCGGACTCGTCGACGGCGGGAATCCAGTCGGCGTAGCCCTCCTCGGCCATGCGCGAGCGCGGCACGAATCGCAGGGAGGCGCTGTTCATGCAGTAGCGCAGGCCGCCGCGGTCGGCCGGACCGTCCTCGAAGACGTGACCCAGGTGGATCTGCGTGTCGGCGGTGCGGATCTCGATGCGCGGTCGTCCTGGCACGCGATCGTCCTCGTGCTCGGTGACGAGGTCGGCGCGCAGCGGGCGGGAGAACGCGGGCCAGCCGCAGCCGGAGTCGAACTTGTCGCGCGAGGAGAACAGCGGCTCGCCGCTGACGATGTCCACGTAGATGCCGGGTTCGAACGTGTGGTCGTATTCGTTGACGAACGGGCGTTCGGTGGCGGCGTTCTGCGTGACGGCGAACTGTTCGAGCGTCAGATCCCAGATGCGATCGACGTACTTCTGGCGTCGCCTCACGTTCGCGATCGCGGCGAGCGGGATGTGGCAGTAGCCGCCGGGGTTGTGGATGAGATAGTCCTGATGGTTCGCTTCGGCCGGATAGAAGTTGCGCAGCTCTTCAATGAGCACGGCCGGGCGCTGCGGCTGGCGGTCGATCAACTGCTCGATCGCGGCGATGTAGACGTGCTTCTGCTCCTCGGAGGCGAAGAACATGCCGGTGCGGTACTGGCGACCCGTGTCGTTGCCCTGACGATCGACGGAGAACGGGTCGATCACCTCGAGGAACAGCAGGGAGAGCGTGCGCAGGATCACGCGCGAGGGGTCGAACGTGACCTGCACGGTCTCGGCCGCGTCGGTCGCGCCGGAGCAGACCTGCTCGTAGGTGGGATTGGCGACGGTCGACTGCGCGTAGCCGACGGTCGTGTCGACGACGCCGTCGACATTCTGGAAGTAGCGTTCGAGGCCCCAGAAGCAGCCTCCGGCGAAGTAGGCGATATTCGTATCAGTCATACGCCCCAGACTACCGGCGCAGCACCCCGAGCATGCCGGCGATCTCGCCGGACGCGGAGAACTGCGGGGTGAAGATAATAACAGGGACGAAGCGCAAATGTGCACAGCGCTTCGCCCCTGAAATAAGCGGATTGGCGGGTTCCAGATCGCCAGCCCGGCCCTATGGGGGCACGGATTGGCGACAGGAAACCAATTGGCGTACCTCCGTTTGCCGGACGGCACATACAAGCCGACCGACCGGCACCCCCGACGATAGTCGCTACGTTGATGAATACGGAAGATGAGACCAATCCATGGTCATCGATCATTCGATGCGCGGACATCGGGGATACATCGGGGGCGCGCGTCTACCGCACAAGGAAGACCATCACGAGGATCATCACGAAACCGACCAGATCGGTCGGGGTGAAGATCGCGCCGAGGAACAGGACCGAGGAGACGGTGGCGGCAACCGGTTCGACGGTGCCGAGCATCGTCGCGCGTATGGCGCCAACGCGCATCACACCCGCCAGATACAGTCCGAATGCGCCGAATGTGCCGAACAGCACCGTGTACGCCATGAGCAGCAGGCCGAACGCGTCGAACGACGGCATGTGGGCCCACGGTCGGACGACGAACAGCAGCACCATACCGGAAAGGGTGAACGTCACGCCGTTGACGACCATGTTGCCCCAGCGGGCGATGATGCGGACGGGTATGATACCCATCGCGGCAGTTGCTGCCGCGTTGAGAAGTCCCCAGATCAGACCCATGGCCGGCAGCCTCAATGTGGACAGGTCGCCGCCGGTGGCGATCAGCGTGGTGCCGACGAATGCGAGCGCCACGCCGATGCTCTCGCGCAAGTCCGGCCATCGACGGCCTCGGATGCACATGAACGCCAGCACGAACAGCAGGTTCAGCGCCTGAAGCACGGTGGCCGTGCCTGCGTTGGTCCAGTCGATCGTGGACAGGTAGGCGACCTGCACCAGAAGCACGCACACCAGTGTGCAGGCGAGGAACCGAGGCCAGTCGCGGCGCTCATGCAACGCGCCGGTGAGGAGGTGCGGCGTGCGGATCGCGGCCACGGCGAGGTAGAGGATGCCGGCCAGCAGTCCGCGCACGCAGGCGAGCCACATCGGGTCGACGTGGTAGCTGCCCATCAGCTCCTTGGAGACCGTGGCGTTGCAGCCCCACATGACGCCGCCGACCAGTACCAGCGCGGCGCCGACCAGCAGGTCCTTCGGAGTGCGTTCGAATGTGGCGGCACGCTTCTTCTCGCTCGTGATCTCACTCATAGGGACCAGCATAGTTCCGTCCATGTTGCGAGGAGAACAGGCATGGGGCATATGCTTGGAAACATGACGGATATGAACGGCAATGGCGAGAACGGCACTCCCAAAGCTACGACCAAGGCCGCAGACAAGGCCGCAGACAAGGCCGCAGCCAGGGCACGATGGACGATCATCGGCACAGTGGCGGCCGCGATCGTGGTTTTTCTCGCGCTGGGGTTCGCGGTGAGCTGGGGGCTGGCCGCGATCTTCGCGATCATCATGATTCCGGGGGCGATTTCGGTGGCGATCATCGCCCACCATCCGGAGAGGACGGGCGGACGCAGCATGCTCGGCATCTCCGATCCGAGCACGCTGCTCGACCCGATCACCGGGGGACGCGAGCACCCTCGAAAATAGCCTCCTGCGTTGTAAATTCATTGTTGAATTGACTGCCCCATTACGTTCGATCCCATAGGATCCGGTACGGCGATCGGGGTGGATCGGGGGTGACTGCGTGAGAAGTCTGCCACTCAGTGCATGTCAATCGGTTGATGTTCGTTGAGTGGCAGAAAACCGTGCCACTCAACGCGATTTCGGCGATTTTTCACGTTGAGTGGCAGACACATCGGCGGCAGGGGCGGCCACTGCGATGCCGGCTATTTCAAAATCGTTGGAAAATAGCCCTTTTGACAACACGTCAACAAGGTGGTGAGGCGGCAACGACGCATCGTCGTGCCACTCAACGCCAAAATCGCCGAAAAATGCGTTGAGTGGCATAGCCGATCGGCACGGCCGAGGTAGTTGACCGATCGGCACGGCTACGACGGCACAGCCGGGAGGCACGGCTGGGCGGAATGGCTAAGGTAGTTGGCTGAAGCGGCACAGCCGGGGAAACACGGCCGAAGTAGTGTAGGTGAGCGGCACGGCTACGGCGGCACAGCCGGACGACATGGCTGAAGTGACGCGAGTAGGCATGACCGAGGCGGCACAGCCGAAGGCGACACGGCCGAATGTCTAGTATCCGCGCCGGAAAATCGTTGGTCTCATTTCCGGCTTCCCCTGTTAGGACGTTGCCGTGAAGCACGTTGCCGTGAAGCAAACGGGAGCTGTTTGCAGGCAACGTGCGGGCCGACAGGCGAGCCGGCATGACGTGCGCGTAGCACGTCCGTAACTGCAGGACGAGCTAGCCCACGAAGCGGGTCTGAGAGGCGGTCAATTCAACAACGAATTCACAGCGCAGGATACTAGGCGATTCTCACTCACATCGTCTGGGCGGATTCGATGAGGGCGCTCTTGAGGTCGGATTCGATCTGACGCATCTTGACCTGGGCGGCCTCGCGGTTCGCCTTGCCCTGCTTCTGGATCTGCACGGTCTCCTTGAGCGTGGCGATGAGCTCGGAGTTGATCTTCTCCAGCGTCTCGATCTCGACCACGGAACGCTGGTTGGCCTTCTCTGCGGCCACCGCGCCCTTGTGCATGGCGGCGGCGTTGCGATGCAGCAGCTTGTTGGTCACGTCGTCGGCCTTGTTCTGCAGGTCGAGCGCCTTCTTCTGGTTGGACAGGCCGAGGGCGATCACCATCTGCGACTTCCACACCGGGATCGTCGTGGAGATCGTCGTGTCGATCTTGTCGACGATGGTCTGGTCGGCGTTCTGGATGATCTTGATCTGCGGTGCGGTCTGCAGCGTGACCACGCTGATGCGGTCGAGGTCGTCGAGGCGCTTCTCGAAGCGGTCGAGCTTCGACTTGAAGTCCTTGAGGATCTGCGCCTGCATCGGGTCGCCGCTCTGCTCGGCCTGCGCCTCGAGGGCGGGCAGCTGCTGCGCGCGGAAGTCGGTGAGCGCCTTCTTGCCGGCGAGCACGGTGATCTTGAGCTCGCGGTACTGCTGCGCGTTCTGCTCGTACATCGTGTTGTACATGGAGATGTCGGAAACGAGCCTCGCCTGCGCGGCCTCGAGCTTGGTGATGATCTCGTCGATCTGCGAATCGACCTTCTGGTAGCGGCGGCGCAGCTTGTCGATGGAGACGGCCACCTGGCCCAGGATCGGGATCTTGCGGAAGCCACCGAGCTCGGCCTCGTCGATCGTCACGAGCATCGTGTTGAGCAGCTCGCCGGCCTCGCCGGTGTCCTTGGAGCGGGTTTCTGACAGGATCTCGTCGGCGAAGCTGGAGGTGGCGCGCTGCGCGTCCTTGCCGTAGCTGGATTCGATGCCCTCGCGTGTGAAGTCGATCTGGTCGGCCAGCTGGTTGACGGTCTGCTGGTCCGCGGCGGGCAGTTTCGCGATCTGCTGGTCCGGCGTGAGGGTCGCGGCGTCGGAGGCGGCCTGCGCGGCGGTGGGGACCAGATCGCCGGTCTGTGCGCCCGTGGCGCCCTCGAGCGTGGGATTGGTGACGGCGTTGGTACCGCCGGCCAGATCGGCGAGTGAGATTTGCTTGGCCATGGTATGTGTCCTTTCAGTTGGCCTTCAGTTGACAATCGACTTCAGTTGGCAACTTCAGTTGGTGACCTCAGTTGGTGGGCTGCACGCCCTGCAGCGTGGTGATCAGCGCCTGCATCGCATCGTTGCCGGGCAGTTCGGAGACGGCGGGCACCTGATCGAGCGTGCCGTTGACCTTGAACCGTTTGATCGAGTCGGTGCCGGAGAAGTTGGCGGCGCGGAAGCCGTGCTGGGTCCACGCGAGCTTCTGGATTTCGGGCGATGTGAGCACCTTCAGCAGCTTCTCCCCCTTGGCGTCGAGCGCCATGAGCGTGTGCGTGCTCCATACGGTCGGCGTCGGGTAGACGATGACGACGTCGTCCTTGATCTGCTTGAACGCGTCCGGCTGGTTGGCGGCGAGGTCGAGGATCTGCGATTCGTAGCCGACCATCATCGGCTTCGATCCGACGCCGAGCGTCAGGAACTGGTTGAACGAATCCTCGGAGGAGGTCTCCATCCAGCCCGATTTCGCGAAGATCGCCTTGATCTTCTCGCCGTCGCGGGCCACCGACTGGGTGGTGGCGGGCTGGCCGCCGTTGAGGACGGTGGCGACGAGGGCCGCGTATTCATTGCCGGAGTTCGACTGGACCGGGTCGGTCGAGTCGATGCGGAACTGGCCGTAGCCGGCCTTGTAGCCGACGTCGGCCCACGTCTTGTTGGCGACCATCGCGTCGACGGCCTTGGCCATGTCCATCGAATAGACGCCGTCGGCGTTCTTCGTCATGAGTCCGCCGGCGACAAGCCCGTCGGCCACGGCCTTGTGCGTGTACAGGACGATCGGCGAGTTGAACACGATGTCGCTCTGCGTGGCCTTGACGCCCTTCGCCTTGCCGTATTCGACTGCGGCGCGCGAGGACGGGAACAGGTAGTCCATGCCCTTGGAGTCGGAGTCCATCATCGCAAGGCTTCCGGCCTTGCGGTAGTCGACGTCGAGGCCCTGCGCGGCGGCGGCCTTGAGGAAGTCGGGATCGTCGAACAGACCGATCTTCTCGCCGCCGAGGTAGCCGGTCACGCTTTCGGTTTTGACGGGCTCGGGCGGGGCGGCCGGCTTCGGGCCGATCTGACGCCAGACGAGCGCGCCGCCGAGGATCGCGACGACCGCGAGTAGCGCGATGAGTCCGATGATCTTCGATTTGGACATGGTTAGTGCTTCCTCTGTTCGTCGGGTTCCTCAGGTGACTTGGCCGGATCCCCGGCCTCCACGTCGTAGCCGTCCATCTGGGCGAGGCGCTGGATCGCGTCGGAGTCGGCGGCGATGCCGAGGGTCTTGGAACTGACGGCCCGGCTCAGCTCGCCGGCGGCGGTCCGTTCGAGGACCTGCAACGCCTCGATGGTCTCGCCGCGCGCCTTGGCCATCTGGTCGCGCGCGCCGGACGATTCGACGTCCACGTACGAGCGCAGCAACTTCTCGGTCTGCTCGCCGTATACGTTGATGTAGTGCCGCAGCGTCGGATAGGCGGAGGTATCGCGCGCCACGTAGTCGGTCAGGGAGCGCGTCGCGGCGATGAAATCGCCCGCCTCCTTCTTGACCATCGGGTCGCGCACCTGCCCGGCGAGCATGCCGATCGCGTTGAGGCGCACGTTGGCGGCGTCGATCGCGTCGGCGGCCTTCTGCCCGTTGGGCAGCGCGGAGACGAGCATGTGTCCAATGCGGCGTTCCGGCTCGGTCAGCGTCGATCCGGCGATGTAGCCGAGCGCGGCGAGCGCGACCGAAACGCCGAGTCCGAGCAGGCCTCCTCCGGTCAGCCAGAAGCCGACTCCGGCGAAGACAAGGCCGGCGATGAAGCCGCAGATCACTTGGAGCATCAGTTGAATCCCTTGACGGTACGGAACACGTCGGCGAGGTCGCCGGAGCGACCGTCGAACACCTTCGCGTTGGACAGCTGCGCGATCTGGTTGAGCTGAGTCGGGTCGGCTTGGGCGAACATGATCGAGAAGATCGGAATGTCACGGCCGAGGCCCTTGTACTGGTCGAACGCGGCCTGCTGCTGGTCGGTTTCGGACTGGCCGTCGGTCATGAGCACGATCGCGGTGGTGTAGTTGCCGGCCTGGGAGGCGTCGGGCAGCTGCTGGTACGCGGCCTCGAGGCCGCGGTAGATGTCGGTGCCTCCGGAGGCCGGGGTCGCGTCGGCGATGCGCAGCAGGTCGCCGGTGTTGGCGCCGTCGGCGCGCACCGACGTGTGCGGGACGCTTTCGAACGGGATGAGGATGTTCACGTCGCCGTCGCCGGGCTGGATGTGCGCCTGAGCGGCCTTGGCCGGGTCGAGGGCCGCGTTGAGGCCGTTCACGACGCCGGTCTTGCCCTCGCCGCGCATCGAGCCGGAGTAGTCGACCACCCACACGGTCCAGCTGGGCTTCCTCAGCGCGGTCTGGTAGACGTCAAGCGCCTTGGTGATGGTGGCCGCGGCCGGCAGGGCGATGGTCTTCAAGACGCTCGCGTCGGTGTTGAGGCCCCATTCGGCGCGGAACGCGTCCTTGACCTGCTTGTCGGACGCGTAGGTCAGCGTGCCGCCAAGACCGGTGCGGCGGCCGGCGCGTTCGAATTCGAGCTTCGCGTTTTTCGTCGTCAGCGCCTTGGCGAACTTCTGGTACGCCTGTTTGATGTCGGAGCTCTGCGAGCGGTCGACATAGCCGAGCGGCGAGTCGGACACGGCGATGCCGTCGGACGGGTAGATCGCGAGCAGCGGATCCTTGCCGTTCTTCGTGAGCGTCTTGTCGGCCTGAATGACGAGCGACTCGTAGTTGACCATCGAGTCGAAGCGATCGGGGTTTGCGACGACCATGTCCTTGAGCCAGTCGGATGAGCCGGACGAGCGGTCGACGCCGCGCAGGAGCTGCGCGACCGAGGCCTTGAGCGCGGAGTTGTTGAGGTCGGCGTCGGTCAGCGGTCCGGATCCGCCACGCAGGGCGGTCATGAACGCAAGGAACGCGGAGGCGCCGGAGTTCGACTGCGTGGCCGAGGTCATCGAGAACTTCAGGTCTCCGGACGTCACCTTGGCGAGGATGTCGGCGGTGGAGACGGTCTTCGTCTTGCCGCTGGAGTCGGCCCAGCCGAGTTTGACGGCCTTCGACTTGGCGATGCCGAACACGATCGGCGTGGTGGACGTGCTCTGCTGGTCCTTGACGAGGTGCTTGGTGTCTCCCATCGAGATCCACATCGAGGAGGCCGGCCACACGGCGTCATACCCTTCGGCGCCGGAGGAGAGGACCTTCATGATGTCGAGCGAGCCCATGTATTTCATGGTCACGGCGACGTTCGACTCGTCGACCGCGCGCTGGACCGCGTCGGCGACCTCCTTGTTCTCGGAGCCGGACGCGATGGTGATGGTCTGATCGGGCTTGCCGGAGCCGGGCGTGAACTGCTGCTCGTTACCGTCCTTGCTGGTGGTCGATGTGCCGGTCGGCCCGTTGTAGGAGTTGGAGGAATCGTTCGATCCGTTCGATGTGCCGGCGTTGGTCTTACCGTTGTCACTGGTCTGGGCGCACCCGCCCAGCAGCATCGCGGTGGCGGCGACAAGCGCGGCGCAGGCGGCGATTCGACGGCGAAATACGGCTTCTATACCCATACTTCCATTCTCGAACCGCGGACTTACGCCCTCAAGACCGCCACATGACGTCAAAGTGAACTCTGGATGAAAAGCAACACCCGACTACGTAGAATGCGTAGTTTCCGCCGTTTTCCGGCGTTACTCCTCCGAGGCCACGATCATCGGCGCGCTGAAGAACGCCAGCACCTGCTCCAGATACGGTCCGAACACCGCGTTCGGCATCGAGAAGATCTCGTGCTCGGAGTCGGCGATGTGCACGAGCCGCGCCTGACCGCCGCCGTCGATCACGCGGTTGACGAACACGTTCTGCGGCTTGTTGCGCACCCAGATGTCATGCCCCGCCTGGAACAGCAGGATCGGCGTCTCGATCTCGGCGCACGCGCTGGACTTAAGGATCGCGCGGTTCATGCGCATCGCCTGATGCACCCATTCGAACGACGCGCAGTAGGTCTGGTACTCGCGGGTGTTGCAGCGCAGCTGATGGTACCAGCGTTCGCGCGGCTCGCTCGAGAGCTGGTAGGGGCCCAGATCGAGCACGCCGTCGAAGTCCTTCTGGCCGAAGACGCGATGACGGCCCATGCCGCACGCGCACAGCACGTCAACGAGCGCGCGCGTGAGCCACATCGGCATGCCGGTCTGCGGCGCGATCATCGGGCAGGAGAGCACGGCGCGGTCGAACAGGCTCGGATACTGTTCGAGTGTGGCCGCGCCGATGCCGCCGCCCATCGAATGGCAGAACAGGTTGATCGGCTCGCCGGCCGCGTACTGCTGGCCGATCGTGCGCGCGAATCCGGCCAGATCGACCACATAGCGATGCCAGTCGTCGATCCACACGAGCGACGGATTGTCGACGTCGCGCGCCGACTTGCCGTGTCCGCGATGATCCATCACGCACACGGAGTAGCCGGATTTGAGGAAGTACCAGACGAGTTCGTCGTACTTCTCGGCGAACTCGGTGAAGCCGTGGCTGATGACGATGGCGCCGCGGAACACGGCCGTGGCGCCGTCCTCACGCTCGTAGTCGAACTTGGTGGCGTCGTAGCACAGGTAGTGCAGGCCGCCGCCGCGAGGCGTGAGCCCGGCCTCGCGTTCGGCCTGCGCCGGGTTGAACCAGCCTTCGTCGCGGCAGCCGGCGAGCGCCGGACGCACCAGTTTCGTCATCGTCTGCGCGTAGGCGCTCTCGTCGATCAGATTGAGCTGCATACAGCCCATCTTAACCGCTCTTCACCGCCCGAGCCGGCCGCCGAGCCGCTCAGGCCAGCGCATTCCTGAGGAAGTCGCGCTGGAGGATGAGCAGGTTCTCGGCGACCGTCTCGTCGTTGGTCATGTGGGTGATGCCGGTGAGCGGCAGGAACGTGTGCGCACGTCCGGCGGCCATGAGCGCCTGGGAGAGGCGCAGGCTGTGGGCGATGGTCACGTTGTCGTCGGCGAACCCGTGGATGAGCATGAGCGGGCGGACGAGCTTGGGCGCGTCCTGGACGATGCCGTTGCGCCGGTAGACCTCGGGGTCGAGCCCCAGGTAGCGCTCGGTGTAGTGCGTGTCGTAGAGCGTCCAGTCGGTGGGCGGGGCGCCGGCGCAGGCGGCGCGGAACACGTCGGGCGCGTCGAGGACGGCGAGCGCGGAGAGGAATCCGCCGTAGGACCAGCCGATCATGACGACCCTGTCGAGGTCGGGCGCGGGGATGACGCGGTCGGCGTCCGTCTCGTCCGTGCGCATGTCGTTGATCGTCGCGATGGCTTCGGGCAGGGCGTTGACGGCTTCGATCTGGTCGACGAGCGTCACGTCCTTCATGTTCTCGAAGATCTCGCGATCCCACTTCGGTCCGCGGCCGGTGGTGCCGCGGCCGTCGGCGGTGACGACGAGGAAGCCCTGGTCGGCCCACCACTGGGCCTCCCAGTAGTAGGACTGTGCGGCGATGACCTGCTGGAATCCGGGGCCGCCGTAGGGCTTCATGAGCACGGGCAGCTGGCCGAAGCCGTAGTAGGGGCTGGAGGGGCTCGGCGCGATGATCGCGGTGTACAGGCCATGTTCGCCGAGGCGCGTGAACGTCACGTTCGGCGTGAATCCGGGGCGTGCGGCATGGCTGGCGATCGGCGCGGTGAGGATGGTGAGCGCGGAGTCCGCGTCGTCCGTGTTGTCGTCCGCATCGTCCGCATCGTCCGTGTCGATGCCGTCGACGACCGTCAGGCAGTGGGACATGCGTACGTCGGGCGAGGTCATGTCGCGTCCGGTGAGCACGTATCCGTCGCCGGCGCGGCTGGCGGTCCACAGGCCGGGCGTCACGGTCAGCGGGGTGATCGACCCGTCGTAGCCGAAGCTCACCACGTCGAAGCTGCGCGCGTCGTGGTCGCCGATGTGCGCGGCGCTGCCCGAAAGGCCGGAAGCCGTCTCGCCGGCCGCCGAGGCGTCGGACGCAAGTCGCCATTCAACCGGCACGTCGGGCGCGAGTTCGGGCGTGCGCTGGACGACGGCGAGCACGTCGTCGTCGGTCACGTCGAGCACGTGACGCACCTGCCAGCCGGCGGGGGTGAACGCTCGGCCGTCGACGGTCAGGCGATTCGTGTCCGCCTCCATGTCGTTGAGGGCCGAGACGAGACGGCCGTCGGGAGTCAGGGCCGGCGTGCCGGAGACGAGGTCGATCCACTGGTCGTTGGCGTGCTCCTCGAGCACGCGGGTCGAGCCGAGCGGATCGTCCTCGTTCACCGCGACCTCAAGCACCTGGTCGCGGGTCTGACGGCGGTTCTGCACGAGCACGAGCGGATCGTGGCCCTTCGTCCAGCTCACGGCCGCGACGTATTCGTACGTGTCGCGATCCCAGTCGACGTCCGCGTTGCCGGTGATGCCGGCGTAGCGCTCGTCCTCGTCGAAGTCGAGGGCGAGAACGGTCAGATACACGTCGGCGTTGCGGGTCAGCGCACGCGGGTAGCGGCGGGGCGCGGCCGGCCGCTCCGGGTCGGCCGGATCGGCGATGTGCCAGATCGGCTCGTCGGCGGTGTCGAAGGATTCGAAGAGCACGTGGCGCGAATCGGGCGCCCACCAGAAGCCGTCATAGCGGTCCATCTCCTCGCCGGCGACGAACTCCGCCAGGCCGATCCTCCACGTGTTCTCGGCCGGCTCGCCGTCCTCGTCCTCGACGGACACGCCGTAGATCGCGGTGATGCGGTCGTCGAACGGCTCGATGTCGACGTCGGCGTCATCATCGTCATCGTCGTCGTCCTCATCGCCCGGCCAGTCGCCGATGTCGACGAGCATCAGGTGTTCGCCGGTGGTGTACAGCACGTGCCAGCCGTCCGGGCTGATGCGCGGGTTGAGGACCGGGGTGTAGAGGTCCGGGTCCTCGTCGAGCCATGCGCCGGCCAGTTCGCGCGTGCGCACCTCGAGATCGCCGTCGTTGTCGCAGTCCTCGGGGTCGCCGATCTCGGTGAGGAACAGTCGTCCGTTGATCGTGAAGACGACGCGATCGCCGTCCGCATCGACCGAATAGCCGACGATGCCGGTGCCGCCCTCGCGGGCGCGCTCGCGGCGGGCCTTCTCCTCGGCGGGCACGTCCTCATCGTCGGCCTTGTCGCCGAGCAGCTCGCGCGGATCGGCAAGCTTGGTCTCATAGTGGTCGCCGTTGGCGTCGAACCAGCTCAGCCACAGGGAGGTGGCGAGGTCCTCGGGGCCGTCGGAGCGCAGGAACAGAGCCATGGAGCCGTCGCCCAGAGCCTGTGCGGAGCGCGGGGCGCCACTGGTGAATCGCAGCGTGCGCGCCTTCGCGCGGGGGAACTTCTCGATTGCGTCAATCGCAGTGTTTTCGTCCATACGCCCCACGCTACACGCGGGAGTCAACCCGGGGCGATTTCCGTGAGATTGTCGCGCTGAGAATCGGTCAGTGCGACAATTTGCCGGAGACCAACCCGGGCGGGGGCGGACGGTGGCGCGCAGTGGCGCTTCATCCCTAAAATGCGACGCGATTGCGGGCAGAGAAGGCCATCTGGGGTGAACGGGTGGCGCTTCGGAGGCGGTTTCGAGGGCACTCGAGGGTGATTTGTGGCTTTTGCAAGTATTGGACTCGAATATATGACGCGTTCCGACCCATGCGTACACTGGTCAGGGATATAGAAAGGGATGACTATGAGCGTTCTCGACCGTTTTGAGAAAAGCGTCGAAGGCGCAGTGAACGGAGTGTTCTCGAAGTTCGGCTCCAAGGATCTGCAGCCAGTCGACCTGTCCAGCGCCCTGGAGCGCGAGATCGACAACGAGGCCATGCCGGTGGGCCGCGACCGCACGGTCGCCCCGAACGAGTACCGCTTCAAGCTGAGCACCCCCGATTTCGACCGCATTGAACAGTGGGGCAGCGAGACGCTCGCCGACGAGTTGGCCGACAACCTCACGAACTACGCGCGCAGCCAGCACTATGCGTTCGTGGGCCCGGTGGTCGTGATCTTCGAGGAGGATCTGGAGCTCACCAAGGGCAGCTTCAAGCTCACCTCCGCCTCGGTGCAGGGCAACGCGGTTCCGGTCACCACCGACGATCAGAATCAGGACAGCCCGCTGCTGGAGATCAACGGCAGCCAGTACCTGCTCACCAAGGAGAAGACGATCATCGGCCGCGGCTCCGGCTGCGACATCGTCATCGACGATCCGGGCATCTCCCGCAAGCATCTCGAGATCGACATCACCCCCAACGGCGTGATCGCCCGCGATCTGGGCTCCACGAACGGCACGTACGTGGAGGGTCATCAGGTGCCCGCCGCCACGCTTCTGGACGGCAACACCATCACCATCGGCCGCACCCGCATCCTGTATTGGGCGTCCTCCCAGGATCAGGAGTAGCGCCGCACGGCGTTACCGTTACGGTAAAGGTCGAATCGCATGACCGAACTGACATTCGCACTGCTCAAGTATGGATTCCTCGTCCTGCTCTGGGTATTCGTATGGCTCGCCGTGCGTTCCTTGCATCAGGACATCTCGTCCTTCAGCCCGCGCCCGTCGCGCTCGCGCCGTCGCAAGGAGCGTCACGCCTCCCGTAGAGCCAACGCTCCTGCCGTGGCCGTCGCCTCCGGCACGCCCGTCGTCGCGCCGTCGTCCGATGCGATGCGCGCCACGCCGGCCCGTTCCGCCTCGTCCGGCATGTCGGGTTCGACGTCTTCCGGCGGCGTGTCATCCCCGTCGCTGCTGGTGATCATCGACGGGCCGCTGGCCGGCTCCTCCGTGCCGCTGACCGGCGATGCGATCACGATCGGCCGCGCCGCGTCGAACACCGTGGTGCTCGACGACGAGTTCGCCTCGTCGCATCACGCCCGCCTGTACCCCGATCCCCGTTCCGGCCAGTGGGCCATCGAGGATCTCAATTCGACGAACGGCACCGTCGTCAACGGCCAGCGTCTGGCCGTGCCCACCGTACTTCCCGCCCGCGTACCCGTACGCATCGGCGCCACGACATTCGAGTTGAGGTGATAGCCGTATGTCCGCCTCCTCCGACCAGTCACACAACGAACGGAACGAACAGACCCAATCGCTGCCCCGGCACATCGCGCAGGACGCGCAGGATGCCACCGAGACCCTTCCGTTGACGCAGCGATCCGCCGCCGCCAGCGACCCGCAGCAGCTGTTCCTGTGCTCCACCACCGTATCCGACGTAGGCACGGTGCGTGCGAACAATCAGGATTCGTCGTTCGCCGGCGCGCATCTCATCGCGATCTGCGACGGCATGGGCGGTCATGCGGGCGGCGACACCGCCTCGACGATCGCGATCCGCTCGCTCGCGCATATCGAGCGCGACGACGTGACCGACGACGTCGCCGAGATCGCCTCGATGATGGAGACCTCCGTGATGGCCGCGCACGACGCGATCGTCGGCAAGGCCCGTCGCGAGCGCAAGCTCTCCGGCATGGGCACGACCGTGACGGCCGTGGCGCTCGTCGCCGGATACTGGGTGCTCGCGCACATCGGCGATTCGCGCGCCTACCTGCTACGCGACGGCGTGCTGAGCCGCGCGACGCAGGACCACAGCTACGTGCAGCATCTCATCAACACCGGGCGCATCACCGAAGCGGAGGCCAAGAACCATCCGCAGCGCAACGTCGTGATGCGTGTGCTGGGCGATTTCGACATCGACCCCCATCCGGACATCGCCATGTTCAAGGCGCATGCGGCCGATCGCTGGCTGCTGTGCTCCGACGGCCTGTGCGGCGTGCTGGAGGATTCCACGATCGCCGAGACGATGACCGAGGTCTCCAATCCGGGCGATTGCGCGCAGCAGCTCGTGAGCATGGCCCTGCGCGCCGGCAGCACCGACAACGTGACCGCCGTGATCGGCGACGCCACGATGACGCTGGACGCGCACGCCTTCGACCTGCCGCATCAGACGCCGCTGGTGGGCGGCGCGGCGAGCGCGAGCCTCGAGCCGATCGCCGACATCGTCAACGAGCCGATCGCCACCGCTCCGGCGCTGCGTGACGACGACTCCCCCGCCCAGCGTGCGGCCGCGCTGGCCGTGGCCGAGAAGCCGCAGCATGACGCCCGGGATGCACACGATCCGCGCAATGACGGGGATTCCGCTTCGACCTCCGGCACCTCCGGTACTTCCGGCAATGAATCAGGTCGGGGAGATCAGGGCGGCCAGAGCAAGGACGAGTCCCGGCGCGTCGTCCAGCCGTCGCTGGTGCGCGAGGAGAACGGCGATCGCCCGAAGAACCCGGACACCGGCGAGATCCCGGTGGTCACGAAGAGCAACGGGCGCATCAGCACCGATCCGAACGATCCGGAGGTGGCGCAGGCCATCCGCGCCGAACAGGTCAAGCTGCATAAGACGAATCGCGCGCGGCGGCGTCGCAAGCGTGTGGCGATCATCGCGATCATCGTGTTCGTGCTGGCCGCGATCGCCGGAACGCTGTTCGGCGTGTACCGCTACAGCCAGTCGAAGTACTACGTCGGCACGGCCGACGGGTATGTCGCGATCTATCAGGGCGTGCCCACCAGCATCGCGAATCTCACGCTTTCGCACGAGGTCAAGCGCACCGCGATCAAGGTGAGCGCGCTGCCGACGAGCTGGCACAAGGAGCTGGAGCAGGGCATCGTGCGCGACAACTACGCGGAGGCGGAATCACACGTCGAGCTGATCCGCGACGAGCTCGCCGCGCTGCAGAAGGCGCAGGCGAAGAAGGATGCGGCCGCGGCCGATGCGGCGGACGGCACCTCGACGGACGACGCGAACGCCGGGAACGGCACGGCATCGGACAACACGTCCGGCGCGTCGACAGACTCGACAGACTCGACCACCACACCGCAGACGCAGACCCAGACGCAGGAAGGCGGGGCTCAGCAATGATCGCCCTACGCCTACGCCAGATCGCACTGCTGCTCGCCTCGTTCCTGCTGTGCGGTATGGCGTTCTATCAGATGTTCTATCGGACCGAAGGGTCCTTCCCCTCCAGCTTCCTGACGCTGCTGACGATCTGCGGCGTGCTGTCGCTGATCTTCTGGGCGCTGGTCAACCACTTCCAGCCGTACGCGAGCCAGGTGCTCCAGCCGTGCGTGGTGATGCTCACCGGCATCGGCGCGGTGATGATCGCGCGCATC
This sequence comes from Bifidobacterium sp. UTCIF-38, assembly GCF_006454495.1. Taxonomy (NCBI): domain Bacteria; kingdom Bacillati; phylum Actinomycetota; class Actinomycetes; order Bifidobacteriales; family Bifidobacteriaceae; genus Bifidobacterium; species Bifidobacterium sp. UTCIF-38. The sequence continues at coordinate 43,001 of NZ_JFAL01000013.1, forward strand.
GACCATGAGAAGGGCACGGCCGTGGCCCAGCGCCAGCTGGAGTTCGTGTGCATCGCGATCGTCCTGTGCTCGCTGCTCGTCGTGTTCCTGCGCGACTACCGTCTGCTGCGGCGATTCTCCTACGTGAGCATGGTCGTCGGTCTGGTGCTGCTGCTCTCCCCGATGCTGCCGGTGTTCGGCCAGGAGATCAACGGCGCGCGCATCTGGATCAAGCTGCCCGGCATCGGCCAGATCCAGCCGGGCGAGTTCGCCAAGCTGTTCCTCGCGTTCTTCTTCGCCGCATACCTGTTCGACCACCGCGACCAGCTGGCCGTCGGCGGCAAGAAGGTGCTCGGTCTGCAATTGCCGCGTATCAAGGATCTTGGCCCGATCATCATCGTGTGGTTCGCCTCGATGGGCGTGCTCGTGCTCCAGCACGACCTCGGCACCTCGCTCATGTTCTTCGCGATGTTCGTCGGCATGCTCTACGTGTCCACCGGCCGCCTGAGCTGGCTGGTGATCGGCTTCATCGGATTCGCGGTCGGCGCTGTCGCGGCGGCCAGCATCTTCGGACACGTCGGCGCGCGCGTCGAGGTGTGGCTGCATCCGTTCGACCCGCAGCTCTACAACCGCGTGGGCGGCTCCTACCAGATCGTCAACGGCCTGTTCGGCCTTGCCGCGGGCGGTCTGCTCGGCACCGGCCTCGGACAGGGCATGCCGAACCTCACGCCGTTCGGCAACTCCGATTTCATCTATGCGTCCATCGGCGAGGAGCTCGGACTCGTCGGCTGCATGGCCGTGCTCATGCTGTACATGATCATCATCGCCTCCGGATTCGTCACCGCGATGAAGGTCAAGGACGGCTTCGGCAAGCTGCTCGCCTCCGGGCTCGTGTTCACGATGGCGTTCCAGATCTTCACCGTGGTCGGCGGCATCACGCTGGTGATCCCGCTGACGGGCCTGACGATGCCGTACATGGCGGCCGGCGGTTCGTCGCTGATCGCAAACTACCTGCTCTCCACGCTGCTCATCATCGTCTCGAACGCGGCCAACAAGCCGGCGCCGGAGGTGTCCACCGACACGTTCCAGTACGAGGCGCTGGCCGTGCTGCGCGATCACGAGTTGAAGGAGCGCGAGGCGGAGGTCGCCAAGCAGGAGAAGGCCGCCGCGAAGGCGGTCGAAGCCGCGGAGGCCGGGGCCGAGCCGCTGCCCGCCACCTCCGACGCGATGGAGACCGAGGCGATCCGGCAGGGCGACCCCGGCACCACCGGCACCCCGGGCACCCTAGGCACCCCGGGCGGCCGCATTCTGACGGGAGGCGCACGATGAACTTCATGAACAAGATGCTGCGCCAGCTGTTCACCGCGGTCGTCGTCCTGTTCACCGTCCTCGGCCTGTCCACGACGATCATCACCGCGATCCGCTCCACCTCGCTCAACGCGGACTCGCGCAACTCGCGATCGCTCTACCACGAGTTCGGCGCGCCGCGCGGCGCGATCCTCGCCGCCGACGGCACGGTGCTCGCGCAGTCGACCGCCACGAACGACGCGTTCAAATACCAGCGCGGCTACACGAACGGCGCCCTGTACGCGCCCGTCACCGGCTTCTTCTCGATCAGCCAGCGCGCGGACCGCGGCATCGAGGCGTCGCGCAACCTGCTGCTCTCCGGACAGTCGGACACGATGTTCTGGCAGCGCATCAAATCGACGCTGACCGGCAGCGAGAACAAGGGCGCCAACATCGAGACGTCGATCGACACGAAGCTCCAGCAGGCCGCGTACAACGCGCTGCAGGGCCAGACCGGCGCCGTCATCGCGATGGAGCCGAAGACCGGACGCATCCTCGCGATGGTGTCGACGCCGTCATACGATCCGAACCTGCTCGCCTCGCACAACGGCAAGACGATCACCGAGAACTACAAGAACCTGACGAGCGACCCGGCCAACCCGATGCTCAACAACGCGACGAGCCAGCTGTTCCCGCCGGGATCGACGTTCAAGACGATCGTCGCGGCCACAGCGCTCGAAACCGGCAAATACGACACCACCACGTCGATCCCCGCCGGCGCGAGCTACATCCTGCCCGGCACCGTGACCGCGCTGACCAACTCGAGCGCGGCCGCCAACGGCTCGAACGGCGCGATGACCCTTGAGGACGCGCTCACCTACTCGTCGAACACCGCGTTCGCCCAGCTGGGCGTGGCCTTGGGCCAGGACAAGATCGCCGACATGGCCTCGAAGCTCGGCTTCGGCAGCTCGATCCTCATCGACGGCACCGACGTGACCGGCTCGCCGATGAAGGCCGTCGCCTCGCACTATCCGACCACGACGATGACCGCCGACAAGCTCGCACTGGCCTCGATCGGCCAGGGCGACGTCACCGAAACGGTCATGCAGAACGCGCTGGTCGCCTCCGCGATCGCGAACGACGGCAAGCTCATGCGCCCCACGATCGTCGACCGCGTGCGCGCCAGCGACCTGTCCGTGTTCAGCGAGACCAAGGCGAGCGAGATGAGCGAGCCGTTCAGCGCCGACACCGCCAACAAGCTCACGCAGATGATGGAGTCGGTCGTCACCAAGGACGCTCCGACAATCGGCGTGAGCGGCGTGAAGGTCGCCGCCAAGACCGGCACCGCGCAGATCGGTGCCACCAACGCCACGAACGACGGCTGGGTGATGGGCTTCGCCCCGGCCGACGACCCGCAGATCGCGGTCGCCGTCGTCGTGCACAACACCACCGGCTATGGTTATCAGTCGGCCGGCCCCATCTTCCGAACCGTCATCCAGGAGGCGCTCAAGCAATGAAACTGATCGAAGGACAGCTCATCCATCGCCGTTACCGCCTCGACTCGCGGATCGCCAAGGGCGGCATGGGCGAGGTCTGGAAGGGCTGGGACATCCAGCTCAACCGCCCCGTCGCCATCAAGGCGCTGCGCTCCGACCTCTCGAACGCGGAGGCCAAATTGCGCCGACTGCGCGCGGAGGCGCACAATTCCGCCAATCTCGCGCATCCGAACATCGCGGCGCTGTTCGAATACTACGAACACGACGGCATCGGCTTCCTCATCATGGAGTACGTGCCGTCGAAGTCGCTCGCCGACCTGTTCCACGAGCAGGGGGCGATGGACCCGCTCACGCTGCTGCCGATCCTCATCCAGACCGCGCGCGGCCTGTTCGTCGCCCACTCCCACGGGGTGATCCATCGCGACGTCAAGCCCGCCAACATCATGGTCTCCGACACCGGCGAGGTGAAGATCACCGACTTCGGCGTCTCCTACTCCACCAATCAGGAGCAGATCACGCAGGACGGCATGGTCGTCGGCACCGCCCAGTACATCTCCCCCGAGCAGGCGCAGGGCCAGCAGGCCACGCCCCAGTCGGACATCTACTCGCTCGGCGTCGTCGCGTACGAGGGCCTGTGCGGGCATCGCCCCTTCACCGGCGCCACCCCGGTCGACATCGCCGCCGCGCACGTCAACGACCCCGTGCCTCCGCTGCCGGCGACCGTCGACGTGCAGCTGCGCGAGTTCATCATGTCGATGCTCGCCAAGGATCCGCTTGACCGCCCCAAGGACGCGCTCGTCGTCTCCCGCACGCTGGCCCGCATCGAACGTCGACTCCTCGACCAGCAGACCGAGCTCAACGACTCCACGCGCATCATGGCCCGCAGCGGCGGGCGATTGCCGCGCAGGATCACCAGCATGCCGCACATCCCGCTGGCCAACGCACGCGTGACGGTCACCACGCCGGGCGTCAGCGGCACGGTGCCGGACGCAACGCCGATCACCGGCGAACAGCACACACAGAACGATTCGAGCCGACGCATGTTTGGAAGGAGCAGCAATGAGTAGCATGCCCTCTGCACTCGCCGACGGCCGTTACCAGCTCGGCCAGCTCATCGGCCGCGGTGGTATGGCCGAAGTGCATGTGGCGATGGACACGCGTCTCGGACGCACCGTCGCCATCAAGATCATGCGCTCCGACCTTGCCAACGACGAGATCTTCCTCGCGCGATTCCGCCGCGAGGCGCACTCCGTCGCGCAGATGAACAACCCGAACATCGTCAACATCTACGATTCGGGCGAGGAGATCATCACCGGCGAGAACGGCCAGCCCGAACGCCTGCCGTACCTCGTGATGGAGTACGTCAAAGGCCAGACCCTGCGCGACATCATCCGCGCCAACGGCCCGCTCTCCCAGCGCGACGCCGAACAGGTGATGCTCGGCGTGCTCAACGCGCTCGAATACTCGCATCGGATGGGCATCATCCACCGCGACATCAAGCCCGGCAACATCATGATCTCCGACCAGGGCATGGTCAAGGTCATGGACTTCGGCATCGCCCGCGCGCTCGACGACTCGGCCGCGACGATGACCCAGTCGCAGGGCGTCGTCGGCACCGCGCAGTACCTCTCCCCCGAGCAGGCGCGCGGCGAGACCGTCGACATGCGCTCCGACCTGTACTCGGCCGGCTGCGTGCTCTACGAAATGCTCACCGGGCGTCCGCCGTTCACCGGCGACTCCGCCGTGGCGATCGCCTACCAGCACGTCTCCGAAGTCGCGACCCCGCCGTCCGCGGTCGTGCCCGGACTGCCGAAGATGTGGGATTCGATCTGCGCCAAGGCGATGGCCAAGGATCGTCAGAACCGCTACGCGACGGCCGCCGAGTTCAAGAACGACATCCTGACGTTCATGAACGGCGGCGTGCCGGTCGCGGCCGCGTTCAACCCGCTCACCGACCTGGCGAACATGAAGGCCCGCAAGCAGGCCGAGCAGGATGCGGCCACCGTGCCGCTCAACCCGGATGCGAACGGTTCGTCCACGCAGGCGTTCAACCCGGTCACCGGACAGTTCGAGCAGGTGCGTCCGGCGGCGAGCTCCACGATGGCGCAGACCCGCGCGGCCCAGCGCGCGGCGGCCCTCAAGGCCCGCAAGCGCAAGCGCATCGTCATCGGATCGCTCATCGCCCTGGCCGTGGCGATGCTGATCGGCCTCGGCGCATGGTTCCTGATCTCGGGCAACGAGGCGGCCACCGAGCAGATGGCCACCGTGCCGACGATCACCTCGTCGATGACCAAGGACATGGCCAAGGCGAAGGTCGAGGCGGCCGGCTTCACGTTCAAGGCCGTCGACGACAACGATTCGACCGAGCCGGAAGGCACGTTCACCAAGCAGGATCCGCAGGGCGGCGCCAAGGCCGCACGCGGTTCGACCGTGCGCGTCTGGTTCTCCACCGGACCGCAGAACACGAAGATCCCCGACGTGACCGACATGACCCAGTCCGAGGCCCGCGCCGAGCTCGAATCGGCCGGTTTCAAGGTCGGTACGAGCGTGCAGACCGAGGACAGCGCCTCGATCGCACGCGACAAGGTCACGCGCACCAATCCGGCGGCCGGCAAGTCCGAGCCGAAGGGCACCGTCGTGATGCTCTACGTCTCCTCCGGCATGGCCAAGGTGCCCGACGGACTGGTCGGCCAGTCCAAGGACGCCGCGGTCGAGGCGCTGAAGAACGCGGGCTTCACCGGCGTGACGATCACCGAGGAGTACAGCGATTCCGTGGCCGAAGGCAATGTGATCGCCGTCAACCCGTCGTCCGGCATGTCCGTGACGCAGGGCACGTCCGTGAGCCTCATCGTGTCCAAGGGCTCGACGCCGGTGACCGTGCCGAACGTCATCGGAGAAACCTACGAAAGCGCCAAGGCGCAGCTTGAGGCGCTCGGCCTGACCGTGAGCCAGACCGGCTCCACCGGCACCACCGATCGCGTGATCACGCAGAGCGCGAGCAGTGGCTCCACCGCGCAGAAGGGCGATACGATCACCCTGACCACCGTTGCCACGCCGAGTGGCGGCAACGGCTCGGGAACCGGCGGATCAGGCAATGGCGGCACCACGGAAGGTGGCGGCACCGGCGGATCCGGCACAGGTGGATCCGGGTCTGGCGGCGGCACCACGGAAGGTGGCGGCACCGGCGGATCCGGTACAGGCGGGTCCGGGTCGTCCGGATCCGGCAGCGGATCCGGCAGCGGCACCACCACCTCCAGCGCCAAGCGCTGACTGTTCGTTCCTCTCGGCTCCCCTTGTCAGGACTCCCCTTGTCAGGACGTTGCCTACAAACAGCTCTGCCGTTTGCTTCACGGCAACGTCCCGGCAAAGGAAAGCCGGAAATGAGACCAACCAATTTCCGGCGCGGATACTAGACACTTGGCCGCGCCACATTCGACCGCGCCATCGCAGACCGACTCAATTGCGCCGCTTGGCCGCGCCACTTCAGCCATGCCATCCGGCCGTGCCGCTCTGCCGCGCCACTTCGGCCATGCCGCTCAGCCAACTACCTCGGCCGTGCCGCCTCAGCTTTGCCGTCGTCCGGTTGTGCCTTCCGGCGGTGCCATTCAACGTTTTTTTCACTGATTTTGGCGTTGAGTGGCACGACGATGCGTCATTGCCGCCTCACCATCTTTTTGACGTGTTGTCAAAAGGGCCATTTTCCAACGATTTTGAAATTGCCAGTATCGCAGTGGCCGCCCCTGCCGCCGTCTTGTCTGCCACTCAACGTGGAAAATCACCGAAATCGCGTTGAGTGGCACGGTTTTCTGCCACTCAATGAACATCAACCGATTGACATGCGTTGAGTGGCAGACTCATCACGCATCTCACCCCGATCCACCCCGATCGCCGTATCGGATCCTGCAGGATTGAACGTTTTTCGCCACTTCCCCACCCCCTCAACGTCGGATCCTACGGGATCGAACGTAATGGGGCAGTCAATTCAACAATGAATTTACAACGTAGGACACTAGACGGGATTTAACCAAAACCTCCAGCGGGGACGTGGGAGGGGCGGTGGTCCTGTTCTCGACACGCTCAAGGCCGCTCGGCCAAGCCTACGGTCGAGAACAGGACCA
>NZ_JFAL01000014.1:0-36953 GCF_006454495.1 Bifidobacterium sp. UTCIF-38
CGGTGGTCCTGTTCTCGACACGCTCAAGGCCGCTCGGCCAAGCCTACGGTCGAGAACAGGACCACCGCCCCTCCCACTTGCGTTTTCAACCTTTTTGGTGAGCCGATTCCTGCTCCTACTTGTTCACCTTGGGCTGGAGGCCGGTGGAGTTGGCTACGGCGGTGGTCTGGCCGCAGACGGCGAGCCAGTTGGCCAGCAGGCGGTAGCCGTCCTGGGTCATCACGGATTCGGGGTGGAACTGGACGGCGTACATCGGCTTGCCCTTGACGCGGATACCCTGCACGATGTGATCGCCCTGCGTCCACGCGGTCACCTCGAGCGTGTCCGGCACGGAATCGGGCTCGACGGCGAGCGAGTGATAGCGGGTGGCGGTCATCGGATTGGCGACTCCGGCGAAGATCTCGTCGTCGATGTGCTCGACGAGGCTGGTCTTGCCGTGCATGATCGTCGGCGCGTGATCGACCGTGCAGCCGTACACTTCGGCGAGCGCCTGCAGACCGAGGCATACGCCGAACATCGGCTTGTTCTGGCGGGCGCACAGGCGGATCATGTCCTCGCTGGCGCCGGATTCGGCCGGGGCGCCCGGGCCGGGGGAGATCAGCACGCCGTCGTAGCCGTCGGTCACGTGCTCGTCGGACGGGTCGACGACGTCGTTGCGCACCACGTCGACGGTGGCACCGAGCGTTTTCAGGTATCCGACGATCGTATAGACGAACGAATCGTAGTTGTCGACCACAAGGATGTGCGCGGAATCGGTCACGATGGCTCCTTCATGAATTGCGTCTGCTGACCAGAAGTCTACTGCGAGTGTAATGCGGCTACTGTTGGACCGACACGTAGTTGCTCATCTGCTGCAGCATCGGGATGTTGGCGGCCGCCCAAGGGAACGTCCACTGGAAGAGCGCGCCGACCGCGGCCGCGGCGAGCAGTACGGTGAGGACCACGCGGATCGGCAGGATGCCGGGCTGGAGTCGCCAGAGCAGGCCGTAGATGCTCGCGTCCGGCCTGCGGCGACGGCCTGAACGGATGTCGGCGATCAGCGGCCACTGCCAGGCGACGGCTGCCGCGATCGCGAGCACCGCCCAGATCACCAGCGAGCCGAACACGTACGGCGTGAGCGATCCGAGGCGGGCGGGCAGCGACATGGTGGTGGTGCTCGTGCTCGCGAACCTGACCTGACCGGCCGAGTCGGTGGAGGCGAGTTCCTGTGGGATGCCGTCGGACACCTTCGCCCAGTATTTGAGTTCGCCCCATGCGATCCAGCGGTGCGTGGCGGTCGTGTACTTCGGTTCGCATGTGGTCAGGGTGATCATGCGTTTGGTCGGTTTCGCGTTCGGATCCGACGAATCGGGCGTCGGGTTCGGCGCGACCACCCACACGTCGGTCGGGACGACGATCTGGTATTTCGTGTACGTGTATACGTACCAGTAGTCCTGCGTGCGGATGATGATCGGGTCGCCGGTCTGGAGCTTGTCGATGTCGCCGAGCGGCTCCCCGTAGCCGGAGCGATGGCCGGCGATCGCGAAGTTGCCTACCTCGCCGGGCATCTGCGTGCTCTGGTAGTGGCCGAGTCCGTGGCGGGCGAGCTGTTCCGCGTCGGTGCCTTCGACGATGTTACGCTGCCATCCCTCGCCGAATCGCGGGATGTACACTTCGGCGACCAGATCGCCGTAGCTGGCGCTGGTCGGCTGAACGGGGGCATCGCCGGACTGCGCCTTGGCGATGGTGGTCGCGCTGTCCGCGCTGCCGGTTGCACCGTCCGCACCGTCCGTGCTGCCCGTGGTCGACGTGCCGGGGGTCGCCCACGACACCTGTTCGCGTGTCTCGACCTGCGTGCGTTCCGATATGACGCCGGTCCACCACATCTGCCACACGATGTACAGCGCGCAGACCACGGCCATCGTGATGAGGATCTCCGCGATGATGCCGATCATCTGCCATACGGGATTGCGGCGGGAGCCCGTGGCCGCACCTGCGGTCGCACCGGCGGTCATGCGAGTGGTCATGTCGTCCGATGACCGCCTGCCGTCGCGTATGTTCCTGTTCGCCGCCCTGTTCGCGCTGTGCTTCATCGATGCCTACTCCCCCTGCGTGCCCGTGTCTGTGCCGTTCGTGCCGGACGTGCCGGCCGTGCCACTTGTTCCGGCCGTATCATCGGCCGTATCATCGCCCGAACCGGACGATCCCGACGCGGCATCGCCCGACGTGCCCGACGCATCGCCCAGCACCGAGGCGTAGGTGAGCGGCTGCAGCAGCGACGCCGTCTCGTCGAAATGCAGATTCTTCTTCCGTTCGACCTTCCAACCGAGGCCAAACGCGCTGACGTACTGCTTGTAGATGCCGATCGCGGGCGAATCGTCCAACGCCTTGATCAGGCTGTCCTGATCGCCGATCGCGTAGATCGTGAACGGTGGCGAGTATTTCTTGCCGTGCAGCGAGACGACGTTGCCCGAGCAGATCACGGCGGAGTTGAACAGCATGCGCTGGTCCATGAACGACATCGACGTGGCGCCGCCCGCCCATAGCGCGTTGATCACCGATTCGATGTCCTGCTGGTGGATCACGTACTTGTCGATGTCCTCGCTGGAACCGGAGGAGTCGACCGCCTGCTCCCACATCGGCGAATCGTCGAGCGTGACGGCGACGCCCGCGCCGTCCACCGCGGGCAGGGTCGCGCCGGAACCGGCATCGTAAGCGGTGGCGCCGCTGCCGTTCTTCGCGACGAGATCGGTCATCGTGCTCACGTCCGCACTGAGCTTCTCGACTTCGGCGTTGAGCCTGTTGACCTCGTCCACACGCTGTTCGATGAGCCCGGCGGTGTCCGAGTTGACGGTGGCGGTGCGATTGAATCGCAGATTGGTCATGAACAGGTATCCGGTGAGCGCGACGACGAGCATCACCGCGATGCCGCCCGCGAAGGAGCGCTTCACACTGTGCCGTCCACCTCTGTGTCTGGCCATGGCCGCCGCCTTTCCTTCACGCCGGAATCCCGTTCCATCCGCGGCCTATCTATGCATACGGCCTCGCGTTGTACAGTATGATCACCATTATTCGGGATTGTTCGCCGCGTTCGAGTGTAACCACTATTATGACTTCTAGCCTATAGAACTTGAATGGAGACTACGCTGATGGCTGACGAAGAGCTGGACAACAACTCGAATGGACAGAAGGACTGGCAGTCCGATACGGAGAAGACGACGGACGCGGATACCGCGGGTCTCGTCGACATGGACAAGGTCGAGGCCGTCCTCAACGCCACCGCCGACAAGTCCTCGATGACCCCCCAGATGCAGCGCATGATGGCGCGCCAGGAGGAGAACACCCGCCGCGTCGAGGAGACGATCAAGGGCACCAAGTCGAACCCGCGCTGGTTCGTGCCGCTGTTCTGCATCCTGATGGTGATCGGCCTGATCTGGGTCGTCACCTACTACCTGACCTCCAACTACCCGATTCCGAACATCGGTGCCTGGAACCTGCTCATCGGCTTCGTGATCATCATGATCGGCTTCATCATGACGATGTGGTGGCGCTGAGCGGCGAATCCGACCCGCGGGCTGCCGCATTGCATAGATACGTTGAGGGCCTTCATCCGCACATGGATGAAGGCCCTCAACGTCTCTATGGCGGCAACCGGCGTCCCGTCCGACGACTTGCTCAGTGGTTTGTTGCTCAGTGGTTTGTTTAGCGTGCTCATAGTGCTTCCTCTCGTTTTGGGGTCCCCTTCGGATCCAACCGAACGATGAGAATACCCAACATGATGTAGGATAAAAATCCCCATAACCCGATATGCTGTTGAGTTGGAGGACGCCACAAAACGACAAGACAACGGGGAGGAACGGTCATGGGACGACCGAAGGCAGGCGAACGCTCCGCGCCGCAGAAGATGCAGGCCGCATTCTGGAAACTGCTGGAAGCCAAGCCGTACGCACAGATCAGCATCAGCGACATCACGCGCGTCAGCGGACTGAACCGCAGCGCCTTCTACTATCACTACACGTCGATTCCCGAGCTGGCCGACGACGCGATCGCCGCACTGTACAAGGAATCGAATGTGGCATCGTTCATCATCCACCTCATTCGAGAGCCGGACGACGCCGAGGCGATCACCGACTATGGCAAACGGATAAATGATCCCACATACCGCGACTGCATCCACAAGATCACGCTGATCGCCGGACCACACGGCTCGGCCGGACTGGTGCGCCAGCTCAAGGATTTCGTCATCGACGTCTGGCTGTCCTCGCTCGGGATCACGGCGGACTCGCTCACCCCCGTGCAGCGCATCACCGCCGAGTTCGCCGCCAGCGGCATCCTCGGCATGCTCGGGACCGCCCGGATCTATCTCGATTCCTCAGGATTCAACACCGAATGGCTCAGCCAATCCCCTGTGCCACGCGCCGTCTCCCAGCTCGTCCACTCGCTGCGTGAGCAGTAGTTGATGTGGATAACCCCCCTCTCCGGGAAGCCTCCAAGAGGATATCCACACACACCTGCATATATGCACACCAAGTAATCCACAGGTTATCCACAGCGATAATCGTTGAAATTCCAGCGATTGTGGATCATTATCCACAAGTTATCCACCACTTATCCACTGATTGTGCACCGCTTTTCCACTAATACGTAGTGGTTATCCCCAAACTATCCACTGGATATTGGGGAGTTATCCACAATCGAGGTGCGTTATGCACACGATTTGTGGCATATACAGCCTCCGGACAGCCTTTCGACGGCCCGAGTTATCCACCTGTACACCCTCGAACACCCCCCACATACCCCCCAAGCACCCCGAATGTGCAATTGTGGATAACCTATTGTGCACATATCCACAATTCACAATCGTTGAAATTCCGCCGATTTGATCGGCAAAGTAGGGTTATGCACACCCGTTTTCCACCATATGCCCGTCGTTATCCCCAAGTTATCCACACTCTTTTCCACAGATTGTGGAAAACCACACGGTTGTAATTCACACTACATGTAGTGGCAAGCCTCGTCGCCCGCCACTACACACAGGTGACACCCCCTAGCGTCCCGCGTTAGAAGTCCGTTGTTGAATTGGCCGCCCTCTCGGGCCCACTTCGGAGACTTTCCACACGCCCACACGCCCACACGCCCACACAGCCACACAGCCACACAGCCACACAGCCCACTTTCTATTGAACACACATTTCGTCCGATCCCGTAGGATCCGGCGTTGAGGGGGTGGAGGAAGTGGCGAAGACGTTCGATCTCGTAGGATCCGACGCAATAATAACCCCCATTCCCCGTTCCATTACGTCCGATCCTGTAGGGTCCGGCGTTGAGTGGGTGGTGGGAAGTGGCGACAACGTTTGATTCCGTAGGGTCCGATACGTCGATCGGGGTGAATCGAGGATGGATGCGTGACGAGTCTGCCACTCAGCGCATGTCAATCGGTTGATGTTCGTTGAGTGGCAGAAAACCGTGCCGCTCAATGCGATTTCGGTGCTTTTTCACGTTGAGCGGCAGACACATCGGAGGCAAGGACAGCCCTCGGGATACCGGCTATTGCAGAATCGTTGGAAAATAGCCATTTTGACAACATGTCAAAAAGGTGATGGGGTGGCAATGACGCATCGCCGTGCCGCTCAACGCCAAAAACACTGAAAAAAGCGTTGAGCGGCACAGCTGGACAGTATGGCTGGGAGGCATGGCTGAAGTGGCACAGCCGGAACACAGCCGGACGGCACAGCTGGGCTGGGAGGTATGACTGAGGCGGTGCGGCCGGGCAGCACCGCCGTGGGAACAGCTGGGCGGCATAGCTGAAGTGGTATAGCTGGGCGGAACAGCTGGAGCACAGCCGGACAGTATAGCTGGGCGGCACAGCTGAGGCGTGGCCGGACGGCATGACTGAGGCGGTGCGGCCGGGCGATGCAATTGAGTCGGTCTGCGATGGCGCGGCCGAGTATCTAGTACCTCCACCGGAAATTCGTTGGTCTCATCCCGGCTCCCCTTGTCGGGACGTTGCCGTTGGTCAGGGCGTCACCATGAAGCAAACAGCTCCGCCGTTTGCAGGCAACGTGCGGGGACCGACAGACGAGTCGGCATGGCGCGCGCGCAGCGCGTCCGTAATCGCAGGACGAGCCGGACCGCGAAGCAGACCTGAAGCAGACCTGAGGGGTGGTCAATTCAACAATGACTTTACGGCGCAGGATACTAACGGCGTGATCACGCGATCGACATCAGGCACACCATCGCGATCGCGACGAGCGCGACGACCACCGCTCCCCCATAGAGCCACATGCGCTGGTTGAACGAGCGGCGGCGCAGCGCAGGAATCCCCGCAACCAGCAGCCATGTGAGCACGCCACCGGTCACGAATCCGCCGACATGCGACTGCCAGGCGATGCCGCCAACCACGAACGGCAGCAGGAAGTTGACCGCCATCCACACCAGCATCGAGTTGATATCGGCCCCGATACGGCGGTAGACGACCAGAATCGCGGCGAACAGGCCGAACAACGCACCGGACGCACCATACGCGGCCATCATCCAGTTGCCAGTCACGCGGGCCCAAACGACGAGGCCAACCGCGCCGCCGAATCCGGAGATCAGGTAGAGCACAAGGTACTTCCAGTGGCCCATCATGCGCTCCAGTTCAGGGCCGACCGAATACAGCGCGATCATGTTGAACAGAATGTGCATGATGTTCGGCGCATGCAGGAACATCGACGTGAACCACGTCCACGGGCGGGAGAACAGCGTGAACGGCATCACCATGCCGGAGCCGATGAACTCGTTAAATAAGGCGGGCGAGAGCAGTCTCAGCAGGATCTCGACAAGCCACACCGCCACACACACGGCGACCAGCGCCTTGGTGACCACCGGGCCGTTGTTCCTCCACTCATAGGCGATCTGCTGTCTCGTAGGGAATTTCGGTAGATTCATGCGCATGGGATCAGTGTATCGGGAGGAGATACCTTGGGCGCGTTCACACCCGATCCTCACAAAAACGTGCCTATGATGGGGAAGCAAGGTCGTCACTGAACGAACAGGGCGACGAGAATGGGAAAGGAGCCGTCATGGAGAACAAGTCCTCGAACGGTTGGAAGTTCTTTGCGTTGCTGTTTGGTGCGCTGCTCGCCGGCGTGGTGGGCCTGTACATCTACAAGCAGCAGAACCCGGATTATGATCCGTGGGAGGAGCCGTGGGAGAACAGCTCCTCGCCGGTCGATCTGGGTCTTGACAAGGCCGAGAAGGCCGACAAGGCCAAGGATGAGGCTACCCCGGCCGACGACGCTCCCGAAGCCGCCCCGGCCGAAGCCTGATCAGCACCGCCACAGCGCATACAGCGCATACATACGGATTATACGAAAAGGTCCCGCAATCTCGAATGGATTGCGGGACCTTTGCGTTATCACTCAGTCGCTATCCGCTAGCTCTCGCCACGCGCGTGCGGAGCGTGCGGAGCGAGTCGACTGACGTGTGCGGAGACCGTCGTCCGAAACCGAAGGCATACAAAGGTACGTCGAGGTTGAGGAAAGACGGTATACGCTCCGTCAGTCGGCGAGCGGGCCGGTGTGCCAGATGTCCTTGAGGTAATCCTCGATCGAACGGTCGGAGCTGAAGAAGCCGGAGTTCGCAACGTTGAGCAGGGCCTTGCGGTTCCACTCGAGCTGGTCCTGGTAGAGCTTCTCGATCTCGGACTGGATGTCGACGTAGGAGGTGAAGTCGGCAAGGGTCATGAACCAGTCCTTGGTCAGCCAGTCGGCGACGAGCGGCGCGTAGGCGTTGCGGTCACCGTTGGAGAAGGTGCCGTTGGCGACGAGGTCAATGGCGTGCTTCAGGCGAGGATCGGCCTCGTAGTACTTGGCCGGATCGTAGTCGTTGGCGTACTGCTCCTCGACCTCGTCGACGGTCATGCCGAAGAGGAAGAAGTTCTCGGCGCCGACACGCTCACGGATCTCGACGTTCGCGCCGTCGAGGGTGCCGACGGTCAGAGCGCCGTTGAGGGCGAACTTCATGTTACCGGTGCCGGAGGCCTCCTTACCGGCCTGGGAGATCTGCTCGTCGAGCTCGGTGGCCGGGATGAGGTTCTGGGCCATCTCGATGTTGTAGTTCGGGAGCATGTAGACGGCGAGCTTGCCCTTGAGGTCCGGGTCGTTGTTGATGACGCGGGAGACGTTGTTGATCAGCTCGATGGTCATCTTGGCCAGGTAGTAGCCCGGGGCGGCCTTCGCGCCGAAGAACACGGTGCGCGGCTGCAGGTCCTCGACGGAGGCGGAGCCGTTCTTGATGGCGGCGTACTGGGAGATGGTGGCCAGGATCTTCAGGCTCTGGCGCTTGTACTCGTGCAGACGCTTGACCATCGTGTTGAACAGGGTGTTCTCGTCGACGTCGATGCCGTAGTGCTGCTTGGCGAAGCCGACGAAGGCGTGCTTGTTGGCCTGCTTGACGGCGGCGAACTTCTTGACGAACTCGTCGTCCTTGGCCAGCGGGACGAGGCCCTGCAGCAGCTCAAGGTCGGACAGCCACTTGTCGGTGCCGAGGCCCTCGGTGATGAGGTCGGACAGACGCGGGTTGGCGAGCTTGATGAAGCGACGCGGGGTGACGCCGTTGGTGACGTTGGTGAACTTGTCCGGGTAGACGTCGGAGAAGTCCTTGAGGGTGACGTCCTTGAGGAGCTGGGAGTGCAGGGCGGCCACGCCGTTGACGTGGGAGCCGCCGTAGGTGGCGAGGTAGGCCATGCGGACGGAGTCGCCGGTGTAGATGCGCATGCGCTCGATGGTCTCGTCGTCGACGCCCTTGCCCTTGAGCTCGTCCTCGAACTGCTCGTTGATCTTCTCGATGATCTCGAGGTGACGCGGCAGCAGCTCGCCGATGAGGTCGGCGGACCAGACCTCGAGGGCCTCCGGCAGCAGGGTGTGGCAGGTGTAGTTGAAGGTCTTCACCGTGATGTTCCACGCGGTGTCCCAGTCGTAGTCGTACTCATCGATGAGGATGCGCATGAGCTCCGGGATGCCGATGACCGGGTGGGTGTCGTTGAGCTGGAACGTGATCTTGTTCGGGAAGGTGGTCAGATCCGGCTTGTCCTGGCCCGGGTAGAAGACGCGGATGGCGTCGTGCAGGGAGGCGGCGACGAAGAAGTACTGCTGCTCGAGGCGCAGCTCCTTGCCGACCTTGGTGGAATCCTCCGGGTACAGAACCTTGGAGATGTCCTCGGCCTTGACCTGCGGCTTGACGGCGTCGAGGTACTCGCTCTTGTTGAAGGTGAGCAGGTCGAACTCGTCGTAGGACTTGGCGGTCCACAGGCGCAGGGTGTTCACACGCTGGGACTCGTAGCCCGGAACGAGGTAGTCGACCGGGACGGCGCGCACGGACCAGGCCGGCTTCCAGACCTTCTTGCCGTTCTCCTCGACGACCTCGCCGCCGAAGGAGACCTTCTGGTCACGGTTGTAGTCGATGTGGCCCCACGGCTCCTCATTGTTCAGCCAGTAGTCCGGGGTCTCAACCTGCTTGCCGTTCTCGTCGAACGTCTGCTTGAAGATGCCGTAGCGGTACTGGATGCCGTAGCCGAAGGCCGGCACGCCAAGGGAGGCGAGGGAGTCGACGTAGCAGGCGGCGAGACGGCCGAGGCCGCCGTTGCCGAGGCCCGGCTCGTACTCGGCGTCGACGATGTCCTTCGGCTGGAAGCCGAGGGCCTCGACGGCGGAGTCGAACTGATCGGTCAGGCCGGCGTTGAGCAGGGCGTTCTCAAGCTGCTTGCCCATGAGGAACTCGGCGGAGAAGTAGCCGACGGCCTTGGTGTTGCCGTTGACCATATCAGCCTGAGTCTTGAACCAAGAGTCCGCGAGGTGGTTGCGGACGGCCTTGGAGGCGGCGACGTAGACGTCGGCGGCGGTCGCCTGCTCGGGGGTGACGCCCTGGGTGTACTTCAGCTGTTCACGAATCTCGTCGGCGAACTGCTCAGCCGTGACGGGAGACTTCGGTGCAGTGATCTCGGTCATGTTTCTTTTTGTCCTTCCGGGATGGAACTTCCCTGACCATGATAAGGCGCGATATTGGCCGCGCTTCAACCCATACATGAACAGTGCGTTACATTCCGCACCACTTCGTGCATACGTTGTCATAGCTCTTATCCATCACCATACTACGTAGTATGGCCATCGGATCGGGAGACGATGTTCACGAGCCGGTCGGAGGTGCGTCGCGAATCGATCGCGTCGCTGGGAGGCGAGTTCCGCACCCGCAGCGATGACGAAACGTTCAGCCATCCACGCTCAGCCACACAACCGTCAAATCCGTCAAACCGTCCACGGACATGACACAATGCATGACACAATGACGGTATGGCTGTGATTCTGGAAAAGGATTTGGAACGCGGACGCGTGGCGCTCAAGCAATGGTGCGAGGCGGCGCACGCTGAAGCCGCACGCATTGGCGCGCCAACCGCGGCGATCCCCGCGAGTACCGCAATCGCCGCAATCGCCAACGAAGGTGCCGGGAACGACGATAACGGCGCAAACGATACGGCCGACGGCGATAACAGCACAGATAACAGCGCAACCGGCATCACGACAATGTCTGCTCCGCCCGCTCCTGCGCGCCTCGCCATCGCGCCGAAACTGCCGCGCCCGGTCATGGCGATGGCCGTACGCTACTCGCTGTTCCTGCTTGAACGCAAGGCACCCGGCCCCGGTGTGGAGGTACGCGTGGCACCGTGGGGCGCGATCAAGATCCTCGACGGACCGGCCTCGGATCCGCATAATCTCACGCCTCCGGACGTCATCGAACTGGATCCGCAGGTATGGCTGCGCCTTGCGGCCGGGATCACCTCATGGAACGAGGAGAAGGAGGCCGGGCATATCAGCGCGGTCGGCGAACGCGACGATCTGGGGTGGCTGCTGCCGCTGTGAGGACTACCCCCTCAGCTCCCCTTGTCAGGGGAGCTGGCCCGGTAACAGGCCTGAGGGGTAGTCAATGCGATGGCATGCTCTCTGCCAGAGACGGTTCTCAGGCCTTATGAGGCTTGAGCGCGCTCGGCATCGGCATCGGGATGGGCTTGTGCGGCACCGGCTTCGCGCTGGTCTTGCTTGCCTTGGGGAATTCACCGCTGGTAGCCTTCGCAGCCGCCTCGGCGGCCCACTTGGCGTACTCGTCCAGATCGTCGTCGCCCTGCGCGCTGGCACCGCTAACGCGATCAGCGTCATCGGCATCAGCGGAAACACTCGAATCCGCCGCAACGGCGGCGTCCGAAGTTTCGTCCGCATAGCGAGAAGAATACTGATCCTCGACGTCGGCAAACGGGTCAACCGAGCCGGTTCCCGGCTCCTGACCGCTCAGTTCCTTGGCAAGCTCATCGTAATCGGTGTCGGTAGTCAGATATTTGAGCTTACGAGCTATCTTCTGCTGCTTGGCTTTCTGACGTCCGCGGCCCATGTGACCCCCTGAGATAATGCTTGCTATCAATTCATCAACATAGAAGAGTACCACTTGTCTGATTCATTGGGCTTGTCGGCTCGCGCTTTTACGATAAAAGCGATATTTTGCACGGTTTTGACACAACCTGATCACCACACTGACCAGTCACCTGATCAGCCGGATCACCGAAACCACCGAAAAGGACGATACGCATGACGGAAGAAACGCAGGAGCCGCAGATCACGGCCGCCGGCAACGAAATGAGCGCCAGCTTCCTGGCCGCAAAGAAGCGCTCGGACGCGACGCTGGCCAAGCTCGAAGCCGAGCCGGGCAAGTTCACGATGCTCACCGGCGACCGCCCGACCGGCCGTCTGCACCTCGGCCACTACTTCGGCTCCATCAAGGAGCGCGTGGCCATGCAGAACAAGGGCGTGCACTCCAACATCATCATCGCCGACTACCAGGTCATCACCGACCGCGACACCACCGAGCACATCCAGGACAACGTCCTCAACCTCGTGCTCGACTACATGGCCGCCGGCATCGACCCGAAGAAGACCATGATCTACGCGCACTCCGCCGTGCCGGCCGAGAACCAGCTGCTGCTGCCGTTCCTCTCCCTCGTCACCGAGGCCGAACTGCATCGCAACCCGACCGTCAAGTCCGAGATGGAGGCCTCCGGCCACGCGCTGACCGGCCTGCTGCTCACCTACCCGGTGCATCAGGCGTGCGACATCCTGTTCTGCAAGGCGAACGTCGTGCCGATCGGCAAGGACAACCTGCCGCACATCGAGATCACGCGCACCATCGCCCGCCGCTTCAACGAGCGCTACGCGAAGAAGCACCCGGTGTTCCCGGAGCCGGCCGCGATCCTGTCCGACGCGCCGGAGATCCCGGGCCTCGACGGCCGCAAGATGAGCAAGTCGTACGGCAACTCGATCATGCTGGGCGCCACCGCCGAGGAGACCGCCAAGCTCATCAAGAAGAGCCCGACCGACTCCGAGCGCACCATCACGTTCGATCCGATCAACCGTCCGCAGGTTTCCGCGCTGCTCACCACCGCGGGTCTTGTCACCGGGCGCGATCCGAAGGAGATCGCCGATGAGATCGGCGCCGCGGGTGCAGGCGCGCTCAAGGCGTACGTCATCGAATCGGTGAACAACTTCCTCGCCCCGCACCGCGAGCGTCGCGCCGAGCTGGCCAAGGACATGGACTACGTGCGCGACGTCCTGCACGACGGCAACAAGCGCGCCAACGAGATCGCCGAGGCCACCCTTGACGAGGTGCGCGAGGCCATGGGCATGAAGTACTGATATTCAGTAGTACCGAAGCAGTACCGAAAGCAGCCTGATAAGGACGTTCGTTCCCCCTATCTGCGTTACATGAGGTACTTTCAGCCTTGTGCGGACATCTATCTCGCTTACATGGGGTACCAAGCCGAAGTATAAGGGCCGGAAAATGGCTTAGCCTCAGCGGCATCAAGCCGTTTTCCGGCCCTTATACCCGAGGCGAGTACCCCTCGTAAGCGAGATAGATGTCCGCACGATGCCGAAAGTACCCCTCATAACGCAGATAGCAGACGCAGATAGGCAGTGTCCCAGTCTGGAGAACCACCATCCTCACGGGTCACAGTCACCGATGACATCGACCAGCGCCTCACCATCACCGACACCAGAATTCAACAATGGGGTGAATCCAAGTCGCAGGTGCATCGGCTTGCAATACCGACTTCTGCCATCGCAGATCTGACGAATGGTCTTTCTCTCGGTCAGTGGTGCGATCGAACCCGTTACCTCGTATATTCTCTCCGCAACCCTGCCGGCCAAGGCCGCTTCAGAGGAGTCATCACCAATATCCATTGTCGTCACTTGGACATACTTCCATCCTGCATCCTCGAGTATCTGCCGCCTTTTGACATCAGTTAGCCATTGACCGGCATGATGAGAGCCGTCATATTCGACACAGATCTTGAACTCGGGATATGCAAGGTCCAAATACAGGGTCTTCTCTCCATGTCCGATGAACACGGGGTAGTTCACTCGAGGACAATCCAATCCGTATTTCATCAACGCCAATCGAGTGCGCGTCTCCATCGAGGAATCCGTGCCCTCGCGAATCATCGGCAGCGCACGACGACAATCGGCATATCCTCTGAACATCCGACATTGGCGCCCCGCCTCACGCTCCTGCCGCGCGTACTCCTCGGCACCATCGAGGTACAGGCCCAGTTCCTCCACTGTCGACCGACGCAGACGCCCATCACGCCGGGTCATGGAATCCCCCAGCACGATAAGCTCCTCCAAACCCACATATGGGGCGAACATCGCCCACGTGCAAGGCGGGGACGTGCATGCGAACTGCCGTTCGACCGTGACGGTGTCCATCGGGAACCGCCACACCACCGCATTGACTCCTTTGACCCGGTATCGGCGATTGAGATGAGGAACCGCCACCGCCACGTCTTCACTGGTTCGACTACGCTTCCGGTACCGCATTCGCCGACGCGACGGCAACGCAGGCATGCGAGGCAACTCGATCGCCATCAGTTCCAAAGCGGTCGACAAAGCATATGGCGGACGCCAATCCGTGCGCCGTTGAATCGCAGCGCACACCTCCATACGACGATATTTCAGTTCCGTAAGCTCAGTCAATGCCATCGAATCGCCCATCAGATCCTCCTCGATCCTCTGCTTTCCTTGCCCGGCACAACCGTGCAATCCCTTTCTTCGAGGACTGCGAGATGCAGGCATCCGGCTTAACCCAGATTATGCGGCATTGGGGAATCGCACCTTGATCGAAGAATAAGCCGTGCATAGATGCGGGCGTTTGTGGATAACCGGGCCATCGCGCTGTCGGACACCGCCGGGCGGGGACGGCACAGGAGACTTAACCATTCGACACAATCATTCGGCTCAACGGTCGAAAGGACGCCTCTCTCCCTCATCCGACAGTGGCACCATAGCGGTATGGACAACGGCAATAGCACGAGCGGCGATCCGAACGACCGCGATCTCAATATCATCAATGCGCACATTCCCGGCAGCGATGTAGGCACGGATACACGCGTGGACCTCAGCATCCGCGCAGGACGCATCGTCTCCGTGACGTCATCTTTGTCAACGGCGTCAGTCTCGGCTTCCGACACGGCCGACGCCGACACGGCCGACACCATCGACGCCGACGGTCTGTGGGTCATTCCCGGACTGTGGGACTGCCATACGCATTTCACGCAGTGGTCGAAGACCCTCGGTCGCCTTGACCTGATCAGCGCCCGGTCGGCCGACGAGGCGATGGCGATGCTTCGCACGCATCTTGACGAACGCCGCACCGCAGGCACACTTGACCCGAATGCGTTCGTGGTGGGCATGCGGTTCCGTCACTCGCTGTGGTCCGACGATCAACAGCCCACGTTGGCTGCGATCGATGCGGTGACCGGCGAGCAGCCGGTCGCGCTTTCCAGCGCCGACATGCACTGCGGATGGGTGAATTCGGCGGCGGCCCGACGACTTGGCGTCCATGTGGATGAGAAGACCGGGCTCGTCGGCGAGCTCGAATGGTTCGACGCCTACACTCAGTTCGACAAGGCGCCGGGGGCTGCCGAGGAGACCGACCGTCTGCTTCGCGAGGCCGAGCGGGATGCGGCCGGCAAGGGCGTGGTCGGCATTCGCGATTACGAAATGGCCGAGAACATCGATACGTGGATCCGTCGTTTCGCTTCCGGTATCGATCGTCTGCGCGTCGCTGCCGGCGTCTATCCGGAACGCCTGCAGCAGGCCATCGACGACGGCTGGCGTACCGGCGAGGAACTGCCCGGATCGCGGGGGCTCGGCACGGTCGGCGCGATGAAACTCATCTCGGATGGTTCGCTCAACACCCGTTCCGCCTACTGCTCGACCCCGTATTCAGGGATCGAACCGCCGACCTACGGCACGCTGAGCTATACGCCGCAGCAGATCGAGGAGTACATGCGGCTCGCCACCGAGCATGGCTTCGATATCGCCTGCCATGCGATCGGCGACGAGGCGAATACCATCGTGTTGAATGCGGCCGAGCGCACGCGCGCCCATGGGTCGATCGAGCATGCTCAGATGCTCAAGCGCTCCGATATCCCGCGTCTCGCGCAGCTTGGGCTCGACGCGAGCATCCAGCCGCAGCATGCGATGGACGACCGCGATGTGATCACCCGCTTCTGGGCGTATCCGGCCGGCATCCCGTATGCGTTCCGGTCGCTGTACGACGCCGGCACGCGGCTGCGCATGGGGTCGGATGCCCCGGTTGCGCCGCTTGATCCGTGGATGGCCATCTCCGCGGCAGTGTTCGGCACGGAGAACTCCGATCGAGAGCCGTTCCAGCCTGAGCAGTGCCTGCCTGTGGACGTGGCATTGGCCGCATCCACGGCGGCCGGGCGCGACCATCTCGAAGCCGGCGACCCCGCCGATCTTGTGCTCTTGGACACCGACCCGTACGAGGCCCGAACCCCGGAGGAGATGCGCGCCATGCCGCAGCACGTGTCGATGACGTTCGTCGGCGGGAGGCGCATCCTCTGAACGGCACGGTGATGAACAGTGCGGTGAGGTACTAGACAAGCTATCTGCGTTACAAGGGGTACATTGCGGCGTTTGCGGACATCTATCTCACTTACGAGGGGTACTTGTCCGAAGTATCAAGGCCTGAAAACGGCTTGACCTCGTTGCAATCAAGCCGTTCTCGGTCCCGTATACCTGACACAAGTACCCCACGTAAGCGAGATAGATGTCCGCAACAGGCCGAAAGTACCCCTTGTAACGCAGAAACCCAGCAGAAAACCAGTATCCTGCGCCGTCGATTCATTAATGAATCGACCACCTCATGCCCACCTTGTGCCAGACCGGCTCATCCTGCAATCAGGGACGTGCTGCGCGCGCATTCTGCAACCCACGTCCCCGCATCACGCATCGTGGGAGGTATCACCGCGCCGCGGATTGACCTCGGATTCCATGGCCTGCATCGGCTCGTCGACCAGGAGCGTGCCGGAGGGCAGGGTACCGGGCAGCGGATCATCCATGTAGTGATCGAATTCGTAGAGCATGCGATCGCTCGGACGGGCCGTGAGCAGCGAGACCACGATGATGCACGCCAGCGAGATGAGGAACGCGGGCAGGAGTTCGTAGATCGCGAACACGCCTCCCAATGGCTTGATGAGGTTATGCCACACGAGCACCGCAGCGGTGCCGGAGATCATGCCGGCCACCGCACCCGCCTTGTTGGCGCGGCGCCAGTACAGCGCGCACAGCATCAGCGGGCCGAACGAGGCGCCCAGACCGGCCCACGCGTAGGAGACGACCTGGAAGATCGACGAGTTCTGGTCGTAGGCCACGAGGATGCCGAACAGGAACATGACGATCAGAGTCAGACGCGCCACGATCATGACCTGCCTGTCCGTGGCCTTGCGGTGCAGCAGCCCGCGGAAGATGTTCTCGCCCATCGCGGAGGCGCCGATGATCATGTACGACGAGCTCGAGCTCATCGAGGCGGCGAAGATACCGGAGACGACCACACCGCAGATGAAGCTCGGCAGCAGCGTCTGCGCGAGCACGATGAAGATGGTCTCCGCGTCGCCCGAGGTAAGCAGGTGCGTCGGCATCATCGCGCGCCCGACCAGGCCGATGCACACCGCGCTGGCGAGCGATAGCACGCACCAGGAGGTGGCGATGATCCGTGATTTGCGCACCTCCTCGACGCTGCGGATCGACAGGAATCGCACAAGCACCTGCGGCATGCCGAAGTAGCCGAGACCCCAGGCGAGCATCGAGACGATGGTGATGATGCCGTAGTCGGCGGGTGCGCCGAACACCGCCTTGCCCGCCTCGACGAGTTGCTGCCCGGACGTCGGGTCGAGCTGCGGCACCGCCACCTGCGTGCCGGAGATGAAGCCCGGGATGGCGCGCAGGAACGCGACCGTATTGCCGATGCCGCCCGCGGAGGCCACCGTGCCGATGAACACGACGGCGAGCGCGGAGAACATGAGCACTCCCTGAATGAAGTCGGTCATCACGACCGACAGGTATCCGCCGACGATGGTGTATACGAACACGACCAGCGCGCCGATGATCATCATGAGGTGATAGTCGAAGCCGAAGAGCGCGTGGAACAGCTTGCCGACGGTCACGAAGCAGCTGCCCACGTACACGCAGAAGAACACGAGGATGATGAGCGCCGCGATGGTCGAGATCACGCCGCGCTTGTCATGGAAGCGCTTGGCGAAGAAGTCGGGGATGGTGATCGCGTCGCCGGCAACGACCGAGTAGCGGCGCAGTCGCCGGGCGACGAGCTTCCAGTTGAGGTATGTGCCGAGCGCCAGTCCGATGGAGGTCCACATCGGGTCGGCGGCGCCGGTGAAGTAGGCGAGGCCCGGCAGGCCCATGAGCAGCCATCCGGACATGTCGGACGCTTCGGCGGATAGGGCCGTCAGCCATGGCCCGACGCCACGGCCGCCGGCGAAGTACTCCTTCGATGAGGAGTTCGATCGTTTGGAGTAGATGAATCCGATGGACAGCATGGCCGTGAAATAGATGACCATGGCCAGTAGGATCCAGAAATCGTTCGCCACGATAAGGCCGCCTTACTTTCTCTCGTTCCGCTCTTGTCTTGTGTGCTCGTTCCCCGATATCGCTCGACGTTCCCCGACAGTGCGGACAATCCGCCGAAAACGCCACGAAACCGTCTCAGAGTATGGGCGCGTTCGGCCGCGGCGCGAAGGTCGGTTAGCCTGCCGATCAAGCGCCGGTCAGATGTCGTAGCGCCAGGACTTGTCCGTGATGACGCGGGCCATCGCCAGTCCGATCGGCAGGCAGACGATCACCATGAACGCGCGGAACGCCCAGTCGAGTGCGTGGATCGTCTGGAAGCTGCCGAGGTACCACATCGCGCGGTACATATACATGCCGGGGACCATGATCACGATCGACGGCACGGTCAGGCAGATGCGCGGATAGCCAAGGTGCGGGGGCAGCCAGCCCTTGCGTACCGAGGATCGCCATGCGGAGGCGAGCAGGCCGGCGAGCAGGGCGCCGATGAATGCGCCCGCTTCGGCGGGCACGCCGGCGTCGACGATCTCGAGACGCAGGGTGTCGGTGATCATGCCGATGACGGCGGCGGTCAGGCACATGCGCTGCGGCGAGTTGAACATGATCGAGAAGCCCCAGACTCCGAGGAACGCGAACACGGCGCGCAGCAGCGCGTTGACCC
Organism: Bifidobacterium sp. UTCIF-38; assembly: GCF_006454495.1. NCBI lineage: Bacteria > Bacillati > Actinomycetota > Actinomycetes > Bifidobacteriales > Bifidobacteriaceae > Bifidobacterium > Bifidobacterium sp. UTCIF-38. The sequence goes on from NZ_JFAL01000014.1 coordinate 18,610, forward strand.
ACGGGTTCAACCCGAGCGGCTCGAATCCGGTGGGGTTGAGGTGCACGATCGTGGCGATCATCCAGCCTGCGAGCGTGGCCATGAGCACGATGCACAGGAAGTAGGCGAGACGTTGGATGCCCGAGGGGAAGTCGATCTTCGCCATGTCCAGTCCGCTGGTGATGAGCGGGAAGCCGGGGATGACGAAGAGCATCGCGCCGATGTACGCGGTGTCGTGCTGCAATGCGATCGGGTCGAACAGGCCGATCAGTCGCAGCGTGCCGGTGCAGGCGAGCGCGGCGACGGCCACGCACACGAAGGTGACGAAGAACTGGTTCAGGTGGTGGGCGAAGAGCCGGCGGCGCAGCCAGTGGCCGAGTCCGGCGCCGACGAACGCACCGACCATGTCGTACGGGCCGCCGCCCAGAAGGAACACGAAGGACGCGCAGGCGATGGCGGAGGCGAGTCCGGCGAACGCGGGGGAGTAGAGCGGCTTGCGGTGCTCGATCATGTCGAGTCGCTTGTGCGCCTGCCGCACGGTGATGCCGGGGCGGCCGGCCACGGGTGTCTTGCCGACGTGGTCGAAGTGTTCGGCGTATTCGCCCTTCGGCGGCTTGTGATCACGTTTGCGAGAGGAGGATCCCGCGGTGCCGTTGGCGGCCTTGGTGCCGCCGCTGCTGCCGTTGCCGACGCCGTTGCCGACGAAGCCTTCTTCCGGCGCCACGCCATGACGGCCTCGGCCCTCATGCGCGTCACGGACCTCACGGAACTCACGATCGACGAGGCGCTCGCGTGACGGCTTACGATCGGCCGGATCCGAGACTTCGGCCATCCTGTCCCTCATGTCCTCGAAGTCGGGGCCCATCACTTCGGAGTCGGCGTGGCCGGATCCGTTGACGCCGCGGCGACGATGCCGCTCCTGCCGTTCGCGCTCCTCTTGCTTGGCGAGTTCGGCGCGTTCGGCGAGCGATTCGGTCATCGCCGACTTGGACCAGTCGCTCTCATGCACGTCCAGCGGTTCGGCGAGCGGCTGTCCGGGATCGGTGTGCTGGCTTGCGGCTTCGAGGGCGTCGAGGACGGCGTCCTGTCCATCCTGTTCGACCTGACCGGACTTGCCGTCATGGTCCGACTGGTCCAACTGACCCGACTGACCCGACTGACCCGACTTGACGTCATGGCCGCGGCCGGCGAGGCGATTCACCCATGTCGCGACCGTACCGGCTCCCGTCGCACCTCGCGCCTCCTGCGCCTCGGCCTGACGTTCCCGTTCCTCCTTCTCCTCCTCGCGCAGCTCCTTGGCGAGTTTGGCGGACATCTGCGAGGCGTCCTTCTCGTCGAGGTGCTGCATGAGGCCCTTGGACACCTCGGGGCGCGTGTGGTACATGCTCTCCTCGCCGAGGTTCACGCTGAACCAGTCGGCGAAGTGCTCGAGCAGCCAGATGCGTTCGGTGTTGACGCCGGTGGTGGGCAGGTCGATGACCTCGGTGATGCGGTCCTTGCCGTCGGTGCACGCGGCCTCGATGTCGGTCAGATTCACGTCGGCGCGCACGTGCACGCCGAGCGGGTAGGCGATGCGATGCATCATCTCACGCACACGGAACGATCCGGTTCCGGCGGACAGGTCAAGCAGTCCGACGCGCACGATAACGCTCGCCTTGGCGGCGATGCCCGCCTCGGTGATCGGTTTGTCCCAGTCGCGTTCGATGTCCTCCATGTCCAGCGGAATGGAGTGCGTGTGGTAGTGCGATACGGCGATCGCACCGTGCTCCTTGGGCGGTTCCTTGGTGTCGGTGCGGCGCCCGTTCTGTGTGTCGGTATGGTCCGTCTGCTGTTGCATGTGTATTCGATTCTGATGAAGGAAATCCGACGAATTGCGATGGAATCCCCGCAAATTACCCGAGATCGTACGCTACCCCGCGCCCTTCCCCGAACATCGCCGCGTTCACTTTCGTGTCCACTTTTCGGACGATCGGGGGTCGCCATATGGTCGTCCCACGCTCGTTCCGCGACCATCACACGGTCATCGCACGACCATCGCACGGAAAACCGATCACCCCCGATTATCCGAAAATCGCCCGATAATCGAACTTCGTAACATAGATGGCGATTTCGCGACGATAGAATGCTGACCACAACCAAACGCCGTATACGGGCTGTGGGCTCGCAACGGACGGCCTCAACAACCGCGGAGGAGCCGCGGGCGACCGTCAGACCGGGCAACCTGAGGTACGGCAGAAGGAGGTCTGATGACAGATAACGATCAGCAGATCACGCCAGCCGACGCGACGATAGTCTCGACCGGTACGGGAACCAAGGGTCCCGAAGAGCGTGCTCTGCCCGAATCACTCGCCAGCGACATGGATCTGTGTCTGCACATCCTGCGTGATGTACTCGGCGAATTCGATCCCAAATTGCTCGCCACGTTCGACGAAGTACGCCAGTACGCCGTCGAGGCCAGCGCCGAGCATTTCGAAGGCGTGATGGTCGATCCCGATCCGGATCACGATGGTCTCAAGAAGGCCGTGGAAGTCATCGACGCCATGAAGCTTCACGACGCCCAGCTTCTGGCCCGTGCGTTCGCCACCTACTTCCACCTCGCCAACCTGTGCGAGGAGGACTACCGCGTCTCCGTGCTGCACGCACGTGAGGCCAAGGTGAGCGACGACAGCGCCGTGGACCCGATCAACGAGCTCACCGTCGCCTACCATCAGCTCATCAACGAGATGGGCCCGGCGAAGGCCAAGGAGCTGCTCGACCGACTCGAGTTCCACCCGGTGTTCACCGCGCACCCCACCGAGGCCCGCCGTAAGGCGGTCGAAGGCAAGATCCGCCGCATCTCCGAGCTACTGACGGCCAACAAGCTGCTGGGCGGCTCCGACAAGAAGGAGAACCTGCGTCGCCTCTACAACGAGATCGACGCGCTGTTCCGCACCTCGCCGATCGCGCTCAAGAAGCCGACCCCGGTCGAAGAGGCGGACACGATTCTCGACATCTTCGACAACACGCTCTTCCACACGATCCCCAAGGTCTACCGCCGCTTCGACGACTGGATTCTGGGCGACAAGGCCGGACTCGTCGAGCCCGTCTGCCCCGCGTTCTTCCACCCGGGCAGCTGGATCGGCTCCGACCGCGACGGCAACCCGAACGTCACCGCGAAGGTCAGCCGTCAGGTCGCGCGCAAGTTCTCCGACCACGTGCTGGGCGCCCTCGAGGAGGCCACCCGCACCGTCGGCAAGAACCTGACGATGGAGGCCGAGACCACGCCGCCGAGCGCTGCGCTCAGGGTGCTGTGGAGCCACCAGAAGGAGATGAGCGAGAGGCTCACCGACAAGGCCGCGCTGATCTCCACCAAGGAGCTGCACCGCGCCGTCATGCTGGTGATCGCCGATCGCCTGCACTACACGATCCTGCGCGACGCCGACCTGATGTACCACACCTGCGACGACTTCATCGCCGACCTCAAGGTCGTGCAGCAGTCGCTGGCCGACGCGGGCGCCAAGCGCTCCGCCTACGGCCCGCTGCAGGACCTGATCTGGCAGGCCGAGACCTTCGGCTTCCACATGGTCGAGATGGAGTTCCGTCAGCACTCGGTCGTGCACTCCCGCGCCCTCGCGGACATCCGCGAGCACGGCCTGCACGGTGAGCGCGGCGAGCTGCAGCCGATGACCCAGGAGGTGCTCGACACCTTCCGCGCCCTCGGTTCGATCCAGAAGCGCAACGGACTCAAGGCCGCACGCCGCTACATCATCTCGTTCACGAAGAGCGCGCAGAACATCAAGGATGTCTACGAGCTCAACCGTCTCGCCTTCGCACATCCGGAGGACGTGCCGACCATCGACGTGATCCCGCTGTTCGAGCAGCTCGAGGATCTGCAGAACTCGGTGGACGTGCTCGAGGAAATGATCAAGATCCCCGAGGTGCAGGCTCGTCTGAAGGCCACCGGCAACAAGCTCGAGGTCATGCTCGGCTACTCCGATTCCTCGAAGGACGCCGGCCCGACCTCCGCCACGCTGGCCCTGCACTCCGCTCAGGAGCGCATCGCCAAGTGGGCCGAATCGCACGACATCGACCTGACCCTGTTCCATGGCCGCGGCGGTGCCGTCGGTCGTGGCGGCGGCCCCGCCAACCGCGCGGTGCTTGCCCAGCCGGTCGGATCGGTCAAGTGCCGCTTCAAGCTCACCGAACAGGGCGAGGTCATCTTCGCCCGCTACGGCAACCCGGTGCTGGCCATCCGCCACGTCGAGTCCGTTGCGGCGGCGACCCTGCTCCAGTCCGCGCCGAGCGTCGAGAAGCGCAACACGGACATGACCGCCAAGTACGCCGAGATGGCGCACGAGCTCGACGAGGCCGCGCACAACCGCTTCCTCGACCTGCTGCACACGCCCGATTTCGCGCAGTGGTTCTCCACCGTGACGCCGCTGACGGAGATCGGCCTGCTGCCGATCGGCTCCCGTCCGGCCAAGCGTGGCCTGGGTGCGAAGTCGCTCGACGATCTGCGTACGATCCCGTGGATCTTCTCCTGGGCTCAGGCGCGCATCAACCTGGCCGCATGGTACGGCCTCGGCACCGCGTGCGAGCAGTTCGGCGATCTGGAGACGATGCGTCAGGCCTACGAGGAATGGCCGCTGTTCTCCACGTTCATCGACAACATCGAGATGTCGCTGGCCAAGACCGACGAGCGCATCGCCAAGATGTATCTGGCGCTCGACGATCGCACGGATCTGCCGGAGAAGGTCATGCACGAGATGGAGCTCACCCGCAAGTGGGTGCTCGACATCGTCGGCGACAAGTGGCCGCTGCAGCACCGTCACGTGCTCGGTCAGGCCATCCGAATCCGCTCCCCGTACGTGGACGCGCTGTCCGTCACCCAGGTGCTGGCGCTGCGTTCGCTGCGTAAGAAGGTGGACAAGGAAGAGCTCTCCAAGAGCCAGCAGGCCGGGTTCATCTATCTCATCCTCTGCACGGTCTCCGGCGTCGCCGCAGGCCTGCAGAACACGGGCTGATTCCGGTCCGCGCCGTCGAATCATCGGGGAGCCCCGCAACCTCTGTCAGGTTGCGGGGCTCCTCCCGTTTTTCGCATCACCCCGACGTGAGCATCTCATCCATCGCGCGGTGATTCGCCCCATGAAGCGGTGACTTCCCCATGAAGCAGTGACTTCCCCATCGAGCGGTGACGCAAAACGGCTATATTCCGCCAATCCGCAAAATCCCCTCACCGCTCCATGTGACTTTCACCGCGCGATGGGCCTTCAGACCACGCGATGGGTGCGATGGGGGAGCGGGTGAGCGTGGATAGTGGGTAACGGGTAACGAGAACGATTGCGGTTCCCGGGATCACAAGGCGAAATCCCGGGAACCACGAAGGCCGGAGAACGTCACGCCCCAAGCAGCGCGAGCATCTGGGGGATGCTCTTCTTGCCGAATTCGACCTTCTGCTCGCCGGCTTCGCCACCATCGCCACCGCGGTTGATGACGATGCAGGGCACGCTCATCGCACCGTACTGGTCCTTGAGCTCCGGGAAGTGCGAGATGTCGTAGGCCTCGGCGCGCACGTTCGGGTTGAGCGAGGCGATGCGCTGGGAGGCGAGTACCGTCTCCGGGCACATCGTGCAGGTGAGCGACACGAGAATCATCACGTCGGTCGGCTTGTCGATCGCCTCCGCGCGCGACTTGAGGTCGTCGTCGAGCGGCTGGCCGGGACCGGCCGCGTTGTACAGACCGAGCACGAACGAGTTGAACTCGTGGCCGGAGGGCACGCCGTGGAACGCGAGACCGGTGAAGGTCAGTCGACCGTCGCTCGCCGGATCCGCGACGCACAGTCGCACGGCCGGGCGGGCACCGGGCAGCAGACCGGCCGGATCGAACTCGGCGCGGCCAGTGTCGTCGAGGGAGCCGTACGTCGGCAGGATCGCGGCGGAGGAACCGTCGCCGGAGCCCGCGGCACCCGCGGCGACAGCGGAAGGCAGCGCGATCTCCAGCGGTTCGCCGACCACCAGACCAGCCGGCGCGGAGGAACCGTCGATTGCGGTGATCAAACCGGCGGCATCCACGGCCACGGAGTTCAGCTTGCCTCCGGACAGCGCGACCATCTCACCGACGAATCCCTGCAATTCCGCCGAAAGCGGGGTGTCGTCCAGCTCCAGCGCGAGCGTGACCGGACGGGTCATGCGTCCGAAGACGACGCCGAGCTGCTGCTTGATCGCATCGGAGAACAGCTCGCCGGGCTTGCGCGAGGCGGAGGCGACGGCAGCCGCATCGGCGCTGCGCTTGACCGGCGCGGGGGCGGGCGTCGTGCCCTCGGCCCCGGCCTTCGCAGCCTCAGCCTCGGCCTTCTCGTACGCGGACGCGGTCGGACGCGGCGGCACGAGTCCCGTCTTCTCGCTCATCGACTTCGCGTAGCGTTCCAGCTCGACGGCCGCGATCGCGCCGTCGGCCGTCGCGGTGACGACCTGACGCAGGTTCTTGACGCGCAGATCGCCCGCCGCGTACACGCCCGGCACGGACGTCTCGAGATAGTCGTGCGTGATGACGTACCCCTGCGGATCAAGGTCGACGACACCGCGCACGAGCGAGGTCGCGGGCACGTATCCGGCGAACACGAACACGCCGAACGTGCCGCCGTCGGCCGGCTTCCACGTCTCGGTCTCGCCGGACGCGCGATCGAGAATCGTCGCCTCGCGCAGCCCGCCCTGACCGGCGGTGACGCCCTTCAACTCGACGCCGTATCGCACCTCGATCTTCGGGTTGTTCTTGGCTTCCGCGGCGACGGATGCGTCGCACGTGAAGTCGTCCTCACGCACGAGCACGGTGACCTTGCTCGCGTACTTGGTCAGGAACACGCTCTCCTCGGCCGCCGCGAATCCGCCGCCGATGACGAGCACCTCCTTGCCGGTGAAGAACTCGCCGTCGCAGGTGGCGCAGTACGCGACGCCACGGCCCGCGTACTCGGCCTCGCCCTCGAAGCCGAGCTTGCGCGGGGAGGCGCCGGTGGCGATGAGGATACCGAACGTCTTCAGGTCGCCGCGCGAGGTGTGCACGGTCTTGACGTCGCCGTCGACGTCGAGACCGGTGGCTTCGGCGGAGAGGAACTCGGCGCCGAAGTCACGCGCCTGTTCACGCATGGTCTGCGTGAGGGCACGACCGGTGGTGCGGCCGACGCCGGGGTAGTTGACGACTTCGTTGGTGATGGTGATCTGTCCGCCGAAATCGTCCTTTTCGAGCACGAGCACGCGATAGCGGGCGCGGGCGAGGTACAGGCCGGCGGTAAGTCCCGCGGGGCCACCGCCGATGACGACGACGTCGTACAGATCGCTGTTGTTCTCAGTCATGCAAACTCCTTCAAGTAGTAAATAGGCCCCTAACAAGTAGGCCCCCTCTGATGAGACGTCGCCCACAAACAGCTCTGCTGTTCGCTTAACGGCAACGTCTCATCAGAGGGGGCCGAGGCTGTTTGTCACAGCAGGCCGACGAGGTCGAGGCTCGGCTCGATGGTGTCCTCGCCCGGCTGCCACTTGGCGGGGCAGACCTGATCGCCGTGCTCGTAGACGAACTGGGAGGCCTGGACGCGGCGCAGCAGCTCGTCGGCGTTGCGGCCGACGTTGGAGGAGATGACCTCGTAGGCCACGACCTTGCCCTCCGGGTTCACGATGAAGTCGCCACGCTCGGCCATGCCGTCGACCTCGTTGTAGGTGTCGAGGTCACGGGCGAGCAGGGCGGTCGGATCTGCCAGCATCGGGTACTGGATCTTCGCGATCTTCTCATTGGCGTCGTGCCACGCCTTGTGCACGAAGTGGGTGTCGGTGGACACGGAGTAGATCTCGCAACCGATCTTCTTGAAGTCCTCGTACTTGGCGGCGAGGTCCTCGAGCTCGGTCGGGCAGACGAAGGTGAAGTCGGCCGGGTAGAAGAAGAACACGGACCAGTGACCGAGCACGTCGGCCTTGGTCACCTCGTGGAAGTCGTTGTTCTGGAAGGCCTGGACCTTGAAGTCGGTGAGTTCGTGCTGCAGAAGAGTCATCATTGTTCCTTTCCGTGAGAGTCTTCGCGGGGAATCGGCCACTGCCATCAGGCTGTCATCAGACCGATTCCGCCCGGCCGACAGCCGGGTCGTTCCCCATGCCCTCCCATCCTATCCCGAACGCACTGCCTGCGGAACGGGCGGCGCGCGAAAGACCGTATGAGGAACATCACAAGCGGGAATCAGACGAAAATGGACACGGGAATCGTATGGAAAGACAATCGCCGAACGGGTGCGCGGACGGGGCACGATCCCCGTATGCGGCCATCCGCGCGTTGGACGGCCGCCGGACGGACCTCCGCCAGCCGTGAGACTCCCGGACGATCCCGCCCGTTACCCGAACATCGCTCGGGATGATCCAGGGATGAACGGGCGATACAACGTTGATGATCTACTATGGGCCGTAAAGCAATCACCCGATGATCAACCGGCAACCACCCGGCAGATAGGGTGCCGAACAAGGCGTCGCACGCCGGGAACGCAGGAACGACGACGATACGTTCGAAACATCGACAAGGAGACGACGATGACGACTGACGAGCAGTTCGAGCAGAGGCAGGGTCCCACCGATCCCGAGCAGTCCACGGCGAATGCGACGTGGAGCCGCATGCTGGCGGGTAATCGGCGGTTCGCCGAGGGCAAGCCGGAGCATCCGTGGCAGGATGCGCAGACGCGCGAGTCGCTGATCGACCGCCAGAACCCGGACGCGGCGGTGCTGTCCTGCTCGGATTCGCGCGTACCCCCGGAGATCGTCTTCGATCAGGGATTGGGCGATCTGTTCACCGTGCGCACCGCCGGTCAGGTGGTCGACGACGGCGTGCTCGCCTCGCTCGAATACGCGGTGAGCGAACTGAACGTGAGCCTGCTGGTGGTGCTCGGCCATCAGGGTTGCGGCGCGGTGCACATGGCGATGGACGGATTGGACGCGATGCTGCACGAGGCCACCGCCGACGCCGACGATTCGCTGGCCGCCGCCGAGCTCATGGACTCGCTCGACGAGCGCATCGCCGAATCCGAGTCGATCATCATGCGTTCGGTCGGCATGTCCGTCTGGCAGGCGCGCGAGGCCGAACTCGAGGCGCAGGACGACATCGAGCGCGTGCATGTGGCGAGCACGATCGAGAATCTGGTCTCCAGAAGCGAGGTCATCCAGACCGCGCTGGCCGAGGACCGTCTGATGCTCGTCGGCGCCCGCTACCAGCTCGACACCGGCCTCGTTGAGGTGCTGAGCTTCTGATCGGCCGCCTCAGGCACCATCGTGCCCCGGCCTCTGTCCGCCCCATCGTCCTCAACCCCAAGAACCCCAAGGAACGTACGCTGACGGGCGATCAGTGTACGGCGGCGGGGGCCAACGCCGGACTATCCCCCGGATTCGTACGCTTACCCGACGTCAGCATACGAATCCGGGGGATGACCTCGGGTAAGCCACAGGGAGCGTACGGTGAGAGACAGTCAGCGTACGTCCCCGAGGGGTTCCACGATTATGACCCCGCGGAACGTACGCCCGGATACGCCCGGCCGACGATGCCGCCGGCGTCAGCGTACGAATCCGGGGGATGACTTCCCGCAAGCCACCAATGACGTACGCCGGGCATCACGCCGACGCCCTCCGACCGACCCCGACCAGCCAACCAGCCTCCACGAACCCGACTTGACTCCCCGCTCCCCTAGAGTGGAGACATGTCACTTGGCTTAAACATCCTGCTGATCTTCGTATTCCTGCTGCTCGGCTCCGTCTTCGCCGGCACCGAACTTGCGCTGGTGAGCCTGAGAGGCTCGCAGATCGACCAGATGGAACAGGAGGATGCCCGCGGCGCCCGCGTGGCCAAAATCGCCCGCGATCCGAACACCTTCCTGTCGACCGTGCAGATCGGCGTGACCCTGTGTGGCTTCCTGTCCGCATCGTTCGGCGAATCGTCGATCTCGCCGTTCATCGTGCCGTGGGTCGTGGCGCTCGGCGTCCCGCAGCACATCGCCGCACCGCTGACGACGATCGTGTTGACGCTCATCATCTCCTACTGCTCGATCGTGATCTCCGAGATGGTGCCGAAGCGCATCGCAATGCAGAAGACCGAACAGATCGCGCGCGCGGTCGTCCCGGCGATCGACGTGTTCGCGAAGATCTGCCGTCCGATCATCTGGCTGATCGGCAAGAACACGAACGGTATCGTCCGACTGCTCGGCTTCGACCCGAACGAGACCGAATCCGAGGTGTCCGACGATGAGCTGCGCGTACTCGTCAACACGAACACGAACCTGAGCAAGGACGAGCGCACGATCCTCGACGACGTGTTCGACGCCTCCGAGACGATCGTCGCCGAGGTGATGCGCCCTCGCGCCGACGTCGTGTTCCTCGACGGATCGATGACGATCCCCGACGCGGCCAAGTACGTGCGCGAGATGCCGTACTCCCGCTACCCCGTCACCGGCAAGGACTTCGACGACGTGCTCGGCTTCGTGCACGTGCGCGACCTGCTCGACGTGCGCGATCCGAATGCGAAGACCGTCGCCGATATCACGCGCGAGGGCATCTCGCTGCCGGGCACGTCGAAGCTGCTGCCGAGCCTTGAGCTATTGCGCAAGCGCGGCATCCATCTGGCCGTCGTCATCGACGAATACGGCGGTACCGACGGCATCGTCACGCTGGAGGACATGACCGAGGAACTGGTGGGCGACATCCACGACGAATACGATCTGCCCGAGGAGAAGGGCGGTCCGCGCAACCGTCGCAGCGTGTTCGTCAACGGCGTCGCCACGATCGAGGGCGGCACCACATTGGAGGATTTCGAGGACCTGACCGGCATCGAACTGGAGGACGGCCCGTACGAGACGGTCGCCGGATACTTCCTCGCGCACACCGGCAAGATGGGCGAGGTCGGCGACGTGCTCCACTCCGACGACGGCTACGACATGATCGTCACGAAGGTCGACGGCCGCCGTATTGAGACCATCGAGGTGAAGAAGGCCGGCGCGCCGGACCACTACGAGCCAACTAGTGGGGCCACCGGGGCCACCAACTGACACCAAATCAACTGACACCAACGTACGCCAGCACCAACGACGACTCCCTATGATGTCGGCGTACGTTTCACCGGGTTATTCCGGTGGGCATCCGGAGGAACGTACGTTAACGGTTACCAAACGTACGTTCCTCCGGGGTTTTTCGGGGGGCATCCGGGCAAACGTACGTTAACGGTTGTCAAGAGTACGTTTGCCCGGATGTCTAGGGGAAAGACCCGGAGGAACGTACGCCAGTATGTACGCCGGCACGTCGCCTCGGCCCTGATTGAAGCCGAAACCTCTAGACTGGGTAATACAAGGTTCCTTATGGGAGACTCCCACAAGGAAGGAAAGGAACAATCATGGCACTCGCATTCATCGTCCCCGGCCTCGACGAGGCCGTCTCCGAGAAGGCCATCGCGATTCTGCAGAACCGCCTGAGCCAGGAGCAGGAGGCCGCTCTGGTCCTCAAGCACGCGCACTGGAACGTGACCGGCCCGAACTTCATCGCCGTGCATGAGATGCTTGACCCGCAGGTCGAGGTCGTCCTCGCTCAGGCCGATGAGACCGCCGAGCGCATCGCCACATTGGGCGGCACGCCGGACGGCCGCGCCGACGCGATCACCCGCAACCGCACGTGGAAGGCGTTCGATGTCGAAGGCCGCGCAGGCACCGAGGAGTACCTCAAGGCGCTCATCGAGTACTACGACGCGTTCATCGCCGACGACCGCAAGGCCATCGCCGAGCTCGACGACCTCGACGTGATCAGCTCCAACATCATCCAGGACCATGTCCAGGAGCTCGAGAAGTTCCAGTGGTTCATGCGCTCTCACCTCGCGTGAGTAGGCGTTTTCTCTATTGACTGACACTGACTTATGAGAAATGCGGTTCTCCTTGTCTCAAGGGAACCGCATTTCTCATTGTCACGCGAAACACGCGTTATAACGCGTTATAAATGGTCAGATGGAGACGTGGTATCCGGCGTTATGTGTGGCTGGGAGACGTCCGATCCCATAGGATCCGATACGTCGATCGGGGCGGATCGGGGATGGATGCGTGATGAGTCTGCCACTCAGCGCATGTCAATCGGTTGATGTTCGTTGAGCGGCAGAAAACCGTGCCGCTCAACGCGATTTCGGCGCTTTTTCACGTTGAGCGGCAGACACATCGGCAGCAAGGACAGCTCTCGAGATACCGGCTATTGCAGAATCGTTGAAAAATAGCCATTTTGACAACATGTCAAATAAGGTGGCGAGTCGGTAACGACGCATCGTCGTGCCGCTCAACGCCAAAAACACTGAAAAAAGCGTTGAGCGGCACAGCTGGGAGACGCGCAGACGGCATAGCTAAGCGAGGACCGGTCCCGGCCGCCATCCGGGCCCACACCCGCAACACGACGCCGGATCACGGTGCTACAACACAATGCGGCGGTTGAGTTCGCGGCGCAGATCGCGCCAACGCGGCAGATAGGCGTCCATGCGCGCGCGGAACCGCTCGCCGTGACCGCGCTCCCACAGGTGGGTGAGCTCGTGGACGAGCACGTATTCGAGGAACTCGGGCTCCATGAGCCCCAGTTGCAGGTTCAGTCTGATACGCCCGGTCTTCGGCGTGCACGACCCCCATCGTGAGGTCATCAATCGCAGGGTGATGTGCGTGGGCGATTTGCCGACGATCGGTGTCCACTTGTCGAGGAGACCGGGCAAAGCCGCGTTGATCGCCTCCTCAGCGCGCTTGCGGCGATCGTCGGTCCACACATGGGTGCGATCGAAATCGGCATCGTCGCCGTCGTTCGAGGCGGGGGAGTCCGACGAAGGAGACGTCGAGGGGACAGGGTCAACGGAACGCGTATCGCCATCGAACGGATCCAGTCCGCTGACGGAGAACAGGTCGTCGCCGGCTTCCTCGACACCGCCGACACCACCAACACCACCGTTACTCGACGGATCAAACTCGCCCTCGCCGAATCCCGCCATCGCCTCGTGACGCGCCTTGGCCATGCGTTCGCGCTGCCGATCGATCCACTCACGTCGGCCGCGCACGAAATCGACGATCATACGTTCGGACATCCGCGCCGGCGCCGACACCACGATTTCCCCGGACGGAGGCTTGATGCGCAGATACATGTTTCTGATGCGTTTGCGCGTCACCTCGACCGGCATTCCGTCGACGTCGATCACACGCATGGAGATGACGGCAGGGAAGGGACTGACGCGGGAGGGGCGGCGACGATATGGCATATCCGCCATTGTGTCTACCGAGAGGACATCGCGATTTCTTCATCCTGTGACTACCCGGCGTACACCATGAAATCGCCACTCACTCCTACTCCCATAAGGCGACACGCCGTAACGCACGCATTCTTTGACAAACCTCGAATGACCTGTATTATAACTGCTTGTGCTTTGAAGTGCACGGACGGGCCCGTAGCTCAGGTGGTTAGAGCGCATCCCTGATAAGGATGAGGTCGGAGGTTCAAGTCCTCCCGGGCCCACAGGAAAAAACAGCGGCCGTTTGAGCCGCTATTTTTTTCTATCTGCAACTGAAGAGGCGCCTTTCGAACTAGGGACACTGGGGCATTGGCGCAGCTGGTAGCGCATCTGCTTTGCAAGCAGAGGGTCGCCGGTTCGAACCCGGCATGCTCCACTAGTGGCGACACTTCAGGGACAGGATGAGGGCCGTGGGATCAACCGATTCCACGGCCCTTATCTCGTTTGCAGGCCCTAACAGCGTTCCCAGATTCCCAGGTTCCCCGGTTCCCATCACGCCCTCTCGCGCCCCATTACGCAACAACATCCCCATGAAGTGGTGTTTCACCCATCACGCGGTGATGCAAAACGGCGGTATTCCGCCAAATCGAAAAATCGTCTCACCGCGCGATGGGAATATCACAACGCGATGGGATCCGACACCGCTCGATGGAGCCGATCAATCATCCACTGACAGAGCGTGGACAGACCCTTGCCGGATCGAACGGCACGTGCATACAATCGGAAACGTCTATTGATAGCCCAAACCCAAGGGGGAGTCCATATGCTCACGGACGAGTACGTCAAGCGCGTCTACGCGCAGGTCGAGAAGCGCGACGGCGATCAGCCGGAGTTCCTGCAGGCCGTGCAGGAGGTCTTCGAGAGCCTGCAGCCGGTCGTCGAGAAGCACCCGGAATACGAGAAGGCGGGCGTGCTCGAGCGCCTCGTCGAGCCCGAGCGCGTGATCAAGTTCCGCGTTGCGTGGACCGACGATGAAGGCAAGGTTCAGGTCAACCGCGGCTACCGCATCCAGTTCAACTCCGCGATCGGCCCGTACAAGGGCGGCCTGCGCTTCCACCCGACCGTCACCGAGAGCGTCATCAAGTTCCTCGGCTTCGAGCAGATCCTCAAGAACAGCCTGACCACGCTGCCGATGGGCGGCGCCAAGGGCGGCTCCGACTTCAACCCGAAGGGCAAGTCGGACGCCGAGGTCATGCGCTTCTGTCAGGCCTTCATGACCGAGCTGTCCCGTCACATCGGCCAGTTCACCGACGTTCCGGCCGGTGACATCAACGTCGGCGGCCGCGAGATCGGCTACCTGTTCGGCCAGTACAAGCGCATCCGCGACGAGTACTCCGGCGTTCTGACCGGCAAGGGTCTTGAGTTCGGCGGATCGCTGGCCCGCACCGAGGCCACCGGCTACGGCCTGTGCTACTACACCGCCGAAGCGCTGCGCGTCCTGCGCAACGACTCCTTCGAAGGCAAGACCGTGATCATCTCCGGTTCCGGCAACGTGGCCACCTACGCCGCGCAGAAGGCCGAGCAGCTGGGTGCGAAGGTCGTCACCGTGTCCGATTCCAACGGCTACATCTACGATCCGAACGGCATCAACGTCGACGTGGTCAAGCAGATCAAGGAAGTCGAGCGCGGCCGCATCAAGGAGTACGCCGAGCGTGTGCCGGGCGCCGAGTACCACGAGGGCAGCAAGGGCGTGTGGAGCGTCAAGGGCGATATCGCCCTGCCGTGCGCGACCCAGAACGAGATCGACGGCGAGTCCGCGCAGCAGCTCGTCGACAACGGCGTGACCGTTGTGTGCGAGGGTGCGAACATGCCGTCCACTCCGGAGGCGATCGCCGTCTACCAGAAGAACGGCGTGCTCTACGGCCCGGCCAAGGCCGCGAACGCGGGTGGCGTGGCCGTCTCCGGTCTGGAGATGAGCCAGAACTCCTACCGTCTCTCCTGGACCTTCGAGGAGACCGACGCCAAGCTCAAGTCGATCATGGAGACCATCGTCGCCAACTCGCTGGCCGCTGCCAAGGAGTACGGCCACGAGGGTGATCTGATGCTCGGCGCGAACGCCGCCGGCTTCGTCAAGGTCGCCAATGCGATGGTCGCCCAGGGCGTGCTGTGAGCATATAGAACCTGTGGGTGAACACCCGGCATCGGGAATTCACCCACATTGACCGTCCCCTCATCGTCAGGGGAGTCATGATTCAGTCGTCCGGCGCGTGGAACGAATCCTCTCTGTTCCATGCGCCGGATTTTTTGTCAGGTCTATCGATTCGACGGATTATTCGACGGATTCGCCGGATTCCCCGCAATGAGATCCCACGGCGCGCGGCGGGTGAGCAGTTCGAAGACGAACACGATCAGGAAGCCGAGAATCGCATACTCGAGCAGGGAGCGGAATGCGTCGGAATCGGCGCCGATGAACCCGATAATCGCCATTTCGGTGAACAGGCCCAGCACCAGCGTGCGCACGGCGTAGAACGCCACTCGGCTCCATCCGCGTCGCGAGACCGTTTCGATCGTCATGTGCGTGAACATGCCGCCCAGGGTCTGCCCGCGATGCGTCGCCGGAATCGCCAGCTCGAACACGAGGAACGCGAGCGCCGCGGCCGATGGCGCGACGCCGTTCAACCAGCCGTTGCCAAGCGTGATCAGCCCTCCGAACAGCGTGTAGTCGCCGTTCGGCAGCGGAGTCGACATCCAGTGGAACGCAAAGACCATCGCCAGCGTCACGGGGAAGTAGACGAGCACGACGAAGATCATGTCGATCACGTAGGCGACCACACGATGTATGGCACCCGGACGCATGTTCACGTCATCTCGCCCGGGCAGGGCCGATTGCGGCACCCAGCGGGTGAACAGTTTCGCGATGACGAATCCGACGAGTACGCCAAGCGTGTTCGTCATCAGATCGTTGACGTCGAACTGGCGGTAGGCGCACGGGTAGAGTCCCCAGAATCCGGTGAGCTGCGACGTCTCGATGAACAGCGATGCAACAAGGCCGGAGGACAGCACCGCCCACCATGACCAACGCAGCCAGCGGGTGAATACGAAGCCGAGCGGGATGAAGAACACGACGTTCATCAGCAGCTGCAACAGCCCGTACAGACCTCCCGTCTGGATGTCCTCGAGGAATCGCAGGGGATTGAGCTGTGGAGTGTAGTCGCCGGCGTGCACCGTGCAGAACCGGTCCGGGTCGTCGGGCATCGGGTAAAGCGTCAGGGCGATGAGTCCGGTGAAGTACAGCGTGCTCAGGTAGGAGGCGAGTACGGACATCGCACGTAGCCGGTGATGCCGGTGATACAGTCCCGCGAGGATCGGCAGGGTGAGCACAATCGAGACGACCGGCCACAGGATCATCGCGATGATGAACGATGTGGAGAAGTAACTCAGGTATCCCAACATTGGCACCACTATACGACCCATGCCTCATACGTCCCGTACCTCATACGTCCCTATACGATCACATACGACCTCATACATTACGGCCCCATACGACCCCGTGCAGTTCTTCCGTACGTTCCCGGGGACTATCACAGGGCGATTCCCGATCACCGTACGCTGAGTCGGCCGCAGTGTACGTCGTCCGGGGCTTGAACGACGAAATCCCCCGATTTCGTACGCTGCGGACTGGTCAGCGTACGAATGCGGGGGATTGCGGAGCGATACTCCCACGGAACGTACACTGGCGATTGCTCAGCGTACGGTCCTCGTGGGGATGAGGATGGGGATGAGGATGGGGATGAGGATAAGGATAAGGATAAGGATAAGGATAAGGATGACCGAGGAGGTACCTAGGGTACCCGGGGTACCGGGTTACCGAGGTACCGGTAATACCGGAGTACCAAGACGGCCGGATACCCCGGATCAGATGAGCTGGAGGGTCACGTCGAGGGTCAGCGGCTTGTCGGCGGGCAGCTGGAACTCGTCGTGGACCGGGGCGCCCCACGTATCGTCGCCGCCGACGCCCATCTGGGCGGCGAGCAGGCGCAGGAACGTGTGACGGACCGGCGGCAGTTCGTTCTGGTGGGTGGCCTCCTCGAGCATCAGCGAGCTGTACGGCAGCAAGCTCACGGCGAACGGCGAGGCACCCGGAGCCGCAGCGACGCGCATGCCGTGGCCGTTCACGTCGGTGATCTCGGCCCAGCGCACGCCCTCATGGTTGCCGGTCTCCTGGGGCATCAGGTACGGTGCGCAGTCCTCGGCCGCGGTACGCGAGTAGACGCCCAGCTTCGCGCCGTGCAGGCGGTCGGCGTACGTCTCCTCGGGGCCGAGTCCGTAGAACTTCAGGTGATCGTACTGCGCCGGCAGCGTCCATTCGAGGCCGAACGCCGGCAGGGTCGGCGCGTCCTCCTCACCCGCGTATTCGACGGTCAGGTGCACATGCAGGGCCGCGTCGACCTCGTAGCACACGGTGACCGGCGTGCGCTTGGCGTCGGCGAGCTCGTAGTCGTAGCGTGCGACGAGTCCGGTGCCGTCGGAGGTCTTCTCGATCGACGTGCCGGTGACGCGGGCGTAACGTCCGGCGGCGAACCACTGGGCGCGGTCGAAGCCGGAGCCGTTGCCGCGATCGTTGTCGACGAGAGCGCGGAACGTCGTCAGGTTCGGACGGCGGATGACCATCTCGCGGTCGCCGTAACGGAACGACACCATGCCGCCGGCCGTCTTGGACAGGAGGACTTCGGCGACATCGTTGTGGATGCCGGAATTGAAGCCGTCCTCGGCGATGACCGCGCGGGAGTCGCCAGCAGCGGCCTGCGCGGAATCGCCATCGCCGTCGAACGACACGATCGCCGTGTGCTGGCCGAACGCCAGTTCGTAGCCGGCGGGCGCCCAGTCGGTCGCCTCGGCGAGACGCTGGTCGACCTCATACGTGATCTCGGCGCGGCCGGACAGCGGCACCAGATCGGTGACGTGCGGGAACGCGATCGGCTCGCGGACCTTCGCGCCGGCGGGCACGTCGAAGCGGTAGTCGGCGTGCCAGCGCTCGATGCCGTCGACGAGGACGCGCGCGGTGAACACGTAGTCGGCCGTCGACACGAACAGGTTGTCGTTCGTGATCGTGACGCCGGACTCGTCGGGGACGATCTTCA
>NZ_JFAL01000015.1:0-83634 GCF_006454495.1 Bifidobacterium sp. UTCIF-38
CTTCGGGTACTTCTCGAGCTCGGTGTACAGGTGCAGGCCGCCGGAGGAGTTGCCCATCGAGTGGCAGTATTCGCAGGAGATGTACGGCTTGTCGGCATCAGGCCCGACGTACTTCTCCTCGATCTCGGCCGGCTTGGCGTACATGCAGCTCATGATGTCCGTGGCGGCGGAGAACTCGGAGTCGTTGACCACGCCCTCGTAGTGGACGGGGCGGAACGGATCGTTGGCGTGGAAGAAGTCACGCATCGAGTAGAACACGTCGCCGCCGAACGACTCGTTGCCGAGCGACCAGATCACGACGCTCGCATGGTTGTAGTCGCGGCGCAGCATGCTCTCGGCGCGGTCGACGCACGCGGCGCGCCATTCGTCCTTGCTGCCGGGGATCGCGCGAGCGGGCTGGAACACGTCGCCCGGATCGGTCCAGCTGCCGTGGGTCTCGAGGTTGGTCTCGTCGAGCACGTAGATGCCGTATTCATCGCACAGCTCGTACCAGCGGATCTGGTTCGGGTAGTGGCAGGTGCGCACGGCGTTGATGTTGAGGCGCTTGAACTCGCGGATGTCCTGGATCATGACCTCCTCGGACACCGCACGGCCCTCGCGCGCATCGAACTCATGGCGATTGACGCCCTTGAAGATCACTCGCTTGCCGTTGATCTTCATGATGCCGTCTTCGATGGCGAAGTGACGGAAGCCGATGCGCTGGGTCGCGACCTCGATCACGTGGCCGTCGGCGTCGAGCACGGTGACGGCGAGCGCGTACAGGTTCGGCTCCTCGGCGCTCCACGGGGCGACCTTGGCGAGGTTGGTACGCCATTCCGCCGTCGTGCCGGCGGCGTCCTTGACCTCCTGCCAGACGACCGATCCGTCGGCGTCGAACAGCGCGGCCTCGAGCGACGCGGCCTTGCCCGTGCCGCCCGCGCCTTCGACCGTTGCCGCGACATCGAGCGTGCCCGCGCCGGTGGTGTGATCGTAGTCGGCGTCGATCTTGAGGTTGCCGACGTGGACGGCCGGATGCGCGGCGAGCTCGACCGAGCGGAAGATGCCGTGCATGCGCCAGAAGTCCTGGTCCTCGAGCCAGCTGGCGGAGGAGTACTCGAAAACGGCGACGTCGAGCCTGTTCGCGCCCTCGCGCAGGGCGGACGTCACGTCGAATTCGCTCGGGGTGAAGGAGTCCTCGGAGTAGCCGATGAACGCGCCGTTGAGCCACACGGCGATCGCGGTGGATGCGCCGTGGAAGGTCAGGGTGACGGTCTGTCCGGCACCGAGCGCGGCGGCGACCTTCGGGGAGGCGGTGAACTCGCGGCGGTAGAGGGCCACGTGGTTATGTTCGGGGATGGCGGGCGCTACCGGCGCCTCGTGGCCGGACCACGGGTACTGCTGGTTGACGTACTTGTGGCCCAGGAAGCCGCGGGTCTCGAGCGTGGAGGGCACGTCGATCGACTGGAATCCGGCGTCCGCGGGGTCGGCGAACGCGGCGAGCGGATCGGCGGCGAGCGCGTCCTTGCCGTATGCGGCGAGATCGACGACCTTGACACTCCACGCGCCGTCGAGGCTCTGCTTCAAGTCCGAGGTTTCGCCCGCGCCCGGGACGTGGTCGTAGTAGCGGTGGCTGGAGTGCGCGGCGAGGCGGTTGACCTCGAACGTGCGCGGGTCGTCGAGCCACGCCGGATCGAAGCGGTCCGCGCGCACTGCGGGTGCTGCGTGATCGAGCGGCTGAGTACTGGTCATAGTATGTGTGCCCTTTCTGTGTTCCGTTGTTGCGTCGTTTTCGCGTCACTGCTCCGTCAGCGCAACTCTGGAGTAAATCTTTTACTAAAAATAGTCTTCACGCGCCCGCAGTGCAAGTTCATCGACAAGGCGCTCGATGTCACCGACCCCTCTGACGAAGGGCTGTCAGCAAAGCTGACCGGGAGAGGGGAGAGGGACAGACACACAGCGAATCGACGCCGCAAGCGTGCCATGCGCTAGGATGGACGTTAGTAAACGCATTACCAATCAGCTTGAGGGCGGCATCAAACGCACGATCCGCCCCGCGAAGGAGCAGCGAACAACAACATGGTCACGATCAAGGAAATCGCGAAACAGGCGGGATTCTCACCGGCGACCGTCTCGCGCCTGCTCAACGGCGACCCGACCTTCTCGGTCAAGGAGGAGACGCGCCGCAAGATCCTCGAGGTCAGCGAGCGCCTCGGCTACGAACCGCAGGATCGCCAGTTCGTCGCGATGCGCGATGTGGCGGTGCTTGACGGCATCACCGATGACGAGGAACTCAACAACGCGTACTACCGCGAATTGCGCTCGACCCTGCTCGACACCGCGCAGCAGCTGCATGTGACGTTGTCGTTCCACTCCGGAATCGCCCATCTGATCGACAACGCGAACCAGTTCGACGGGTTCATCGCGATCGGCTCACAGCTGTACCCGCACCCCGAGCTGAAGCGACTGCATGATGCCCTGCCGCACGGCGTCTTCATCGACGTCAATCCCGCGCCGAACCTGTTCGACTCGGTCCAGCCGGACCTGCCGCAGACGATCCTCGACGCGCTCGACCTCGCGATGGCGCGCGGCATGCGCCGTATCGGACTGATCGGCGGCACCGGGCGCATGATGGGCGGGCATGAGTACCCGGAGGACATCCGCACGATGGCCTGGCGCAACTGGTGCGAACGGCTCGGCCTGCCGACCGAGGGGCTCATGTTCGTCGACGGGCCGGTGAGCGTCGACAACGGGCGTGAGCTGGGGGAGCGGGTCGTCGAGGCGTTCGCCGGCGACACGTCCGGCGAGCTGCCGGACTGCTTCATCGTGACCACCGACTCGCTGGCCGTGGGCGTGCTGCAGTCGTTCACCAAGGCGGGGATCGTCGTGCCGCGCGATGTGGAGCTGATCAGCATCAACAACCAGTCGATCGCGCAGTACACCTCGCCGACGCTCACCACGTTCGACATCGATCAGCAGGCGCTGGCCCGCACCGCTCTGCATACACTGTCCGACTCGCTGAGCTACGACACCGACATCAAACAGCACACCCTCTTGTCCACGAAGCTGGTGGTGCGTGACAGCTTCACGCCGGCCGAGTCAGCGAAATAGGGGGAGGCGACCCGCGTCAGTCGCCTCCCAGCATCAGCGTGGCCGCATGCTCCTGCAGCCATTGACGTAGATATGGGATGGTGAAGTCCACGTACCCATACGCCGACGGATAGATGATTCCCGCCTGAATGAGACGTTCACGGTATCGCCCCGCATACTGGGGATCCTTGCCCAATCGCTGAGCGATGTCTCCCGTGCGCGATGGCCCCTGATCCTGCGCCATGGCCAGCAGGTATGTGCGATCGACACTGGACAGATCCTCGATCGCCGGTTCATGCACGGTACCGCCAAGACGAATACGTGCCGCCTCGACACCGGCGCGCGCTGCCCCCGCGTCGATGACCGATCCGGGCGCCTTTCGCCAGATGTTGTATCCGACAAGCTGAATCATGAAAGGATACCCATGCGTCGCCTCCGTGGCGATCTGCAACGCTTCGGGAGTGATGGCGCCGCCATTGGCCGTGATGACCTCTTCAAAGGCGTCGCTGACCAAGCCAAGGGAGATGTCCTCCAATTCGACCGGCATCGCACGCCTGAGAAAAGTGATGACGTTGTCATGCAGCAACGAGGACGTCATGCCGGGAAGTCCCGCAAAGGCCACCGCGATGTTCCGTTCCTCTCGAATCAGATGTTGGACCGCCGTTGCCAGTGCGCGAAGGTCGCTGACATTCGCACCTTGCGTTTCATCGACGGTGATCAGTAGTCCACGATCGGAATGCCGTTTCCCGATGCGATCCAACGCATCGGTGAGTGTCGCACGCAATGTCATGGGCAAGGTCGTCTCGTTGAATTCGACTTTGCCTAGATCGGCACTTCCCACCCCTTCGATGCCCACGCTGGGAAGATCGATGGATTTGATGCTCCGGGAACCGTATTCTGAACGTAGTGTCAGTATGAGATTGCCGATAAATCCCGGAGTGGCGGTCTCATCAAAAACCGTCCAGTGTCGAGCGATGGCACGTTTCCCGAGGGAATTCAACAATACGGTTTTCCCGGACCCACGGCTTCCGGTGATACGCATTAGTCGATAGGGCGAACCGGGGCCCGATTCCAGTGAGTCATCGAATTCATCCAATAACGAGTCTCTGCCGATGAGATACGGCGGGTTCGCCCCTGCGGATGGTCTGAACGGATTCGGCATGCGTCACCTCGATCGTGATACGACGATTGCTCTCCTTTTCTATGCTTTCATATCCTTTTTTATCTTTTTCTAAGTTTGTTTATTCTTTTCTAACTTTTCATATCCTGTCAGCGGGAACTCACGAGCATAGGAAAAGCCGGGACCCGCGTGAAGCGGAACCCCGGCTGGATGAGAGGAGATTCGTGCGAAGTATGAGGGATCTCGGGGAAGGTGATCTGCCTTCCCCGGATTTTCAGTTATTGGTTATTGGATCTATTGCGGATCAACTGCGGTTCCGCGAGTCGAGAGTGGTTTTCTCACTGATCGCATCGCCGATCACGCTGCTGATCGCTTGATCACTCGACGGTGAAGCCCTGGTCCTTGGCGTACTTGATCAGGGAGTCCTGGAAGTCGCTCATGGACTTGGAAAGCTTCTCCTGCTTGCGGTATGCCTTGCCGGCGTAGTCGCCGAAGGTGTTCTGGACCTGGCTCCAGAAGGGCAGGAACTCGAAGTCGCCGACCTTCTGCTCAGCAGCCTGAGCAAGAACCTCGGTGTACTTCTGACCACCGAAGTACTTGTTGAGCTCGTCGGTGCCGTTCAGGTAGTAGTCGGACTTGAAGGAGGTGCTGTCGGCCGGGAACGCGCCGGAGGCAACACGGTTCTTGATGCCTTCCTTGTCATGGGTGACATACTCCATGAACTTGAACGCGGCGTCGGCGTTCTTGGTGCCCTTGATCAAGGTCAGCGAGGAACCACCGTTGAAGGAGTTGATGTCATCGCCCTCGTTCCACTGCGGAACGGTGGCCACGCGGAAGTTGCCGGAGGCCTGAGCCGCACCGGACAGCAGGTTACCCGGCATCCAGGCACCGGTAACCAGCGAGGCGATGGTGCCATCGCCGAGGCCCTTGTTCCACTCGTCAGACCACGAGGTGACCTTGGTGTTGATGAGATCCTCGTCGATCATGCGCTGCCAGTATTCGACGGCCTTCTTGGTGCCTTCATCGTTCTTCAGGTCAATGGAGACCTTATCTCCGTCGACCTTGAACGGACTACCGCCAGCCTGTGCGATCAGAGACATGAACACCGTGGACTGGTTGTTGTCGCCGGCGTCAGAGGTGATGTAGTAGTCACCGCCGAGGGCACGGATCTTCTTGGCATCCTGATAGAACTCATCCCACGTCTTCGGTGCTTCGGTGATGCCAGCCTTGTCGAAGGTGGCCTTGTTGTAGAACAGAGCGTTCGGGCCGGAATCCACCGGCAGACCGTAGACCTTGTCGTTGACCTGCACACCCTTCCAGATGCCTTCGGGGTAGTCGGAGGAGAAGCCCTGAGTCTTGTCGGTCAGATCCTCGATGGCACCGGACAGCGCGAACTGGGCGATGGAGTGGTACTCCATCAGGGAGATGTCCGGGGCGCCCTTACCTGCGGCGAGGGCGTTGTTCAGAGCCAGCTGGGTCTGCGCGGAGGTACCGACGTTGGTCACCTTGACGGTGATGTTCGGATTCTCCTTCATAAACACCTTGGCGGCGTCGTTAATCGTGGTATCCCAGCTCCACACAGTGACCGTGGACTTGCCGTCCTTGGCGCCGGAATTATCGCTCGCAGCAGTATCGGAACCGCACGCAGCAACGGAAACCAGCATGGCCGCAGCGCCAACCATTGCCACCGACTTCTTAATCGAGAAGCTCATTGTTATGCCTTTCTCTTCCTTGAGGCTTTGTTTTCCCGGCCCCGCAACACTCCGTGTGACCGGTTACAAAACTGAGTATACACTGGTGTGTAACCGGTCACAATCCGCGTGTCGCGCAAAGAAGCGAACAACCAGGACTGAGATCGTGGTGCACCCCAACAAGGAAAAGACCGAGGGACAGAGGAATGAATACGATGGTGTACATGAAGATGGCACAGAAGAAAGTCACCATACGCGATGTGGCGCAACGAGCGGGGGTATCCTACGGCACTGTCTCACGGTATCTGAACGGCAGTGACCACGTCTCCCAAGACGCATCGAACCGAGTCGCCGCCGCCATCAGCGAGCTGCAGTACACCCCCAATAAAGCGGCACGGTCACTTGCTCAGCAACGCACACAGACCGTCGCGCTGATCATTCAGGTTGAGGCCAGCGAGACGCTGGTACAGGCCAGCGTCAGCGAGGCCATGGCCGGTGCCAACAAGGTTCTTGGCGATGCCGGGTATCAGATGCTCACACTCATCGCCAATTCGGAGGACTCCACGAAACGCATCGCACAGTTGGTGAAAAGCGACTTCTCCGACGGATACTTGTTGTTCTCCCTAAGCGAGGATGATTCATTGGCCGACATATTCACGTCGATCGGTCGACCGGTTGTTCTCTCGGAGGTCAAGGATCGCAACGACCTGCTATATCCGTCAGTCGACTTCACCAACCTTGACGGTCAGCGCGACATCACCCGGTATCTCCTCGACAAGGGCCGCACGGATCTCGTGTACGTGTGCGGACCGGGCTATTCGCCGTCCGCGGTGAACCGTCTCGAGGGGTTCAAGCGGGCGATGGGGGAGCGGTTCGACGAACGTCAGGTCTACTACGCCGACGACTGGGAGATCACCAGCGGCGAGATGGCCGCGGTCGAGTTCCAGCCGATGCTCAACCGCATCAACGGGTTCGTGTGTGCAAACGACAACATCGCGGTCGGCGTGATCAACCAACTCACGCGCTTCGGGTATCGCGTACCAGACGATATCGCAGTGACCGGCTTCGACGATTCCCCGATGGCGATCCTCGCCAATCCGAAACTCACCACGGTCCGACAGGACTCGATCCTGCACGGCCAGACGATGGCCGAACTGCTGCTGAAGATGATGCGCGGCGAGCAGGTGGAGGATCACTACATCAAGCTCCTGCCCACCTCGATCATCGAACGCCAGTCAGCGTGAAACAACGCCCGTATGGAACGCGGTGGGTGTTCCACGTGAAACACCCACAACCATCACAGCCATACAGCAGGCCTGAAATCACCGAAACGCATTGCCCTTCCCAAGCGTATAACCGATCACACTGATAGTATGAAGTGGTCATACGTGATTACAGAGGATCAAAATCCACCAGTAATCGCATATAGAACACCAATACACAGCATCGAACAACACAATCAAGAAGGAATCATCATGGTCGATAGGTTCGGATCGTTCCTGCCGCGCGACACCAAGGGCGAAGTCGCACAGCTACACGGCATCGGCGTGCAGAAGTTCGGCGACATCTGGTACGCGTACGGCGAGAACAAAGTCAACGGCAACCTGTTCCAAGGCGTCATCTGCTACACCACCAAGGACTTCGTCACGTGGGAGAGCCACGGTATCGTCCTCGACGTGCAGGAGAACGGTTCCGCCCTCGCCGCGAACCGCATCGGCGAACGCCCGAAGGTGCTGCTCAACCCTAAGACCAGCCAGTACGTGATGCTCATCCACGCCGAATCACACGACTACGGCTACGCGCATATCGGCGTCGCCACTGCGGACAACCCGTTCGGCCCGTTCGACTTCCAGACGACGATCACGTGGCGCGGTTACCTGAGCCGCGACATCGGCGTCTTCCAAGATGAGGATGGCAGCGGCTACGTGATCAGCGAGGACCGCGATCATGGCACGCACATCTACCGCCTGTCCGACGACTACCTGACCATCGTCGAAGACGTCGCCTGCGTGCGCGCCACCGACTACGAGCACGGCCTCGAGTCGCCGACGATCGTCAAGAAGGACGGCTTGTACTACTGGTTCGGCTCGAAGCTCACCGGCTGGAGCACGAACGACAACCTGTACGCGACCGCGCCCGACCTGCACGGCCCGTGGAGCGAATGGAAGCTGTTCGCGCCGGCCGGATCGCAGACCTTCGATTCGCAGACCGACATCGTGATTCCGCTCGACGACGACCCGTTCCACAGCGACCACTTCCTGTTCATCGGCGACCGGTGGAACAAGGACGACCTCGGCAACTCCGAGATCGTCCAGCTGCCGATCACCATCGCCGACGGCAAGGCCAGCCTCACTTGGGACGACTCCTACGAGGGCAGCGCCCACCGCTGAGTCGCTCGCCCATTACCCCACGTAACTGGCACGCCCTGCCTTTTCTTCGATTTATCGAATCGTAATTTACTAAATCACGATTCGATAAATCACCACTACTCGCCATACGCAACGAAGCAGTGAAACGAAGGGCGTGGGCGGATGCGTCGTGTACGACCGTAAAGAATCGGCCAGAGCGACCCGGAGCGTGTCGAACATGATGCATCCGCCCACGCCCGGCCACCGGACCAACTCTCGAACACCGCTCGAGCACAAGCTCGAGCATAAAACGTCGGCCGGGCACGAGGACAACCCCATGCCCGGCCGACGTGATACTAATGACGAAGCCGAGACGTCAGCCGGTTATTCCTTGACGGCGCCGGCGGCGAGGCCGGACTGCCAGTACTTCTGCAGGGCGAGGAACGCGATCACCAGGGGGATGATCGTGATCAGCGAGCCCGTGATCACCAGGTTCTGGATCGCCTGACCACCAGCGGTCGAGGCCTGGTCCTTCCACTGGTTCAGACCGATCGTCAACGGATACCAGTCCGCGTCCTTCAACATGATCAACGGCAGGAAGTAGTTGTTCCACGTCGCCACGATCGTGAACAGGGACGTCGTCACGATACCCGGCGCCAACAGGGGCAGACTGATCTGCCAGAACGTACGGAACTCACTCGCCCCGTCCACGCGAGCCGCCTCCAGCAACTCCGTCGGCACCGCCTGATCCGAGAAGATCCACATCAGGTAGAGGCCGAACGGACTGATCAGACTCGGGATGATCATGGCCCACGGCGTGTTCGTCAACCCGAGCTTGGCGAACAGGAGGAACTGCGGGACCGCCAACGCGATACCCGGCACGGAGATCGAGCCGATGATGACGGCGAACACGGCCTTCCTGCCCGGGAACCGGAACTTCGCCAACGCGTACCCGCCCATGATCGCCAGCAGGGTCGCGCCGCCCGCGCCCACCACGACATACAGGAGCGTGTTGACCAGCCAGCGGCCGAAGATCCCGTCCTGATACGTGAACACCGTCACGATGTTGTCCCACAACGCGAAGCTCTTGCCGAAGCCGAGGCCGAACGTGCTCGTGAAGTCGGCCTGGGTCTTGGTCGCGTTGATCAGCAGGTACACGAACGGGAACAGGCAGTACACCGCGAAGATCGCGCACACCACCGTCATCCACACGCTGCGGCGCGGATTGTTCACATTCGCGAAACCGCTCTTCTGCGCACGCTTCCTTTCGGCGGCCTCATCCCTGGCGACGCGCCTCTGACGCTCGCGCTCCGCCTGCCTGGCGGCCTTCTCCTGGGCCTTGAGCTCGGCCGCGCTCACACGACCCGGGACAGTCGACACCGCACTCATCACGCACGCTCCTTCACCAACACCACGGACACCATCATCGAAACCACGACACGCGTCACTTCATCTGCTCCTTCATGCTGTTCAACTGCACCGCGTACGCGATCGCCATCGTGATCACCGCCATCGTGATCGCCAACGCCGCCGCATAATTGCTCTGGTTACCGGAGAAGCTCAGGTTGTACGCGTACATGTTCGGCGTGTAATACGTCGTGATCGCATTACCCGGCACCATGTTCTGCAAAATGC
This sequence comes from Bifidobacterium sp. UTCIF-38, assembly GCF_006454495.1. Classification (NCBI taxonomy): domain Bacteria; kingdom Bacillati; phylum Actinomycetota; class Actinomycetes; order Bifidobacteriales; family Bifidobacteriaceae; genus Bifidobacterium; species Bifidobacterium sp. UTCIF-38. The sequence continues at coordinate 9,861 of NZ_JFAL01000015.1, forward strand.
TCGGCTCATTGAACAACTGGAACGAACCAATAATGCTGAAGATCACCGTGATCGCCAGACTACCCTTCAACTCCGGCAGCTTGATGCTCTTCACGATCTGCCACTCGCTCGCGCCATCAATGCTCGCCGCCTCATACAGGGAATGCGGGATCGTCGACAGCGAACTGTAGAAGATCAGCATGTTGTAGCCCGTGAACTCCCACGTGTTGATGTTGCCGATCGACGCCAAGAGGACGTTCGGGGCGAACAGGTCGATGTTCGTGCCGAAGAAGTCGTTGAACGAACCGATCAGGCCGTACTTCGCGCCATACACGAAACCCCAGATCAACGTGGACACCACGGCCGGCACCGCGTACGGCAGGAACGTCGAGATACGGAAGAACTTCGTACCATGCAGCTTCATCGAATCGATCGCCAACGCGATCGCGGCCGCCAGGAACAACATGATCGGCACCTGCACCACCGTGAACAGAGCCACACGACCCACCGAACTCCAGAACTGGCCGTCCTGGAACAGACGCAGATAGTTCTCGAACCCCACGAACCTCGTGCCACCGATCATCTGCTTCTTGAAGAAACTGATATAGATCGCGTACACGATCGGGATGATGAACACGAACACGAACACCACCGCAAACGGCGCCATGAACTTCCAACCACGCCAATCCGGCTTATGCCTATTCTCCCGCGCCACGGACGACACAGTGGGCACCGCAGCGGCCGAAGCCTGTGCTGAAGCCATTATCGACTCCTCTCCTTTGAAAGAGTTGTTCCTCGACATCGAACAACCGGCACTGTAACCGGTCACACGATTAACTATAGCACTTTTGTGACCGGTTACAAGCCGAACTCATATCATTTTGGTAACGGATTTACTTTATCGATTTACTGGTTGTGGGATGACGATTTACCAATCATCGTCCCCAGAAGTGGATGCACGGCTTGCGATACGAATCGCAGGTGCGCAACGCCCCGTTCTGCATGACCGACGTCACCCGACGGGGAGTTCAGGCCCGATCCAATTGGAAGTACACTGACGGCGGATCAACGTACGTCCAACGGGGGCTTTTCATCCCCTACCCGCAAAAACGTACGTCTACCACGGTTCAGCGTACGTCCGGCGGGGTTTTCTCGGAGCCCATCCGGTAGAACGTACTCTCATTCTCGGTAAGAGTACGTTCTACCGGATGGCACGAATAATGACCCGGACAAACGTACGCTGACGACGGGGGAGCGTACGGTCTCAGGGGCATCGACCGCCATACCCACGGGGAACGTACACCCCAGCCACCATGAGCACCTATGGGACACCGCCATGGGCCGCCGCGGATGGTAGCACGGGTATTTGTATGAATTCACGTACAACCTGTACATGAATTCATACAAAATCGTGTACATCAAGTACAGAAACAGAGATAAAATCGCGTACATAGGTAGACGACGATCAATCGTGCACATCAAAGGAACACGACATGACCTACATGCAACGCAGATTGGCCGACGACATCAGGACATGGGCCCTGTCGGACGATACACATCCCCTGCTTATTCGCGGAGCCCGGCGCACCGGCAAAACATATCTTGTGGAGCATGTAGCCCAAGAACTGTTCAACGGGGACATGGTCAAACTCGACCTGCAAACGGACCTCGACACCATCGAAAGGATCTTCGATGTACCGACCAGCGACATCGACTCCATCGTTGCGAGAATCCGCGAATACACCGGCAAACGATGTGAGATGGGGAGCACGCTGTTGTTCTTCGACGAGATCCAACTCAGCGAGAAAGCTCTCAACTCCCTGCGTTTCTTCTCCGGAACCAAGTGGAAGGTCATCGCCACCGGCAGTCTGTTCAGCGTCACGGTAAAGAAACGTCGGCTGCCGTTCCCGTCAGGAGTCAGACAGTTGGATTTGCAGCCATTGGACTTCGAGGAGTTTCTCTGGGCCCTCGACGAACGTCCGTTGGCTGACTCGATCCGCGAACATGCCGATAGTCGAACGTCATTCATTTTGCACGATAAGGCTCTGGATCTGTATCATCGATACCTCACCATAGGCGGCATGCCGAAGCCAGTGGACGTATATCGCACCACTCACTCGTTCGACGCTGTGACACAGGAACAACGAGAGATCAACGAAACCTATGTCAACGACATGACCGACCCGGACAATGGCATCAGCGGCATTGCTGCGAAACGGATCTGGGATAGCCTGCCCAAGCAGCTGCTACGTTCGAGTACGAAGAAGTTCAAATACTCGGACGTCATCCGCGGAGGTCGGCGAGAACGACTGATGAAGCCCTTGGAATGGCTGGAGACTGCGGGAATCGTCAATAGAAACGAGATGACGAACGACATGGAGGCTCCACTCGCCCCGTACTCCGATGAGGAGGGGAGCTTCTTCAAAGTCTACGTAGCGGATACTGGCATTATGTTCTTCAAGTTCGGCATCGACGCTCATCTGCTCCTACAACCAGAGACCGCCCAGCTGCTGTCCTCGGAGTTCCGCGGAGCATTGGCCGAAAACTATGTCATGCAGTCGCTTAAGGCAAATGGACTTGATACGTTCTATTGGATGTCCGGTGGAAAGGAACGAGGCGAACTGGATTTCGTGTTCCAGAACCGTATCGGTCAGGTCATCCCCGTTGAAGTCAAATCAGGACGAAACGTCACGGTGAAAAGTCTGAAACGGTTCGTGCAGACCGGCCGGTCACCCAAAGCCTACCGATTGTCCGAGCGAGATTTCGGTTCCGATTTCGTCGCTGGAACCGAAATACCGCTCATCAGTCTTCCTCTGTATGCCGCATTCACCATCAATGGCGAATCGGAGGACGGAGGACTGCACCCCCCGTTGACCATACACTGACAGCTGATCAGCGTACGTCCAGCGGGGGCATGTCGCCCGATACCCACAACAACGTACGCCTACCCGGCCGCAGCGTACGGCAATCGGGACCTGAACCCCGCAATCACCCGATTTCGTACGCTACGGACTGACAGGCGTACGAAATCGGGTGATTGCAAGGTGATACCCCCACGGAACGTACACTGACGACGACTCAGCGTACGTCCCCCGTGGCACCAAAGGCTATAGCCACGAGGAACGTACACCAGCTACCACGGGTATGCCATACACAACTCTCACAGGACACCACCCACCCGGCCACTGACACGGCCGCCACAGGTATGCCATGGATACATGGGTAGGTATTGGCATGGGTTAGGTACGGGAGAACGGATGGCCCGGATATGGGAAAGGCTCCCATGGGGAGCCTTTCGAAGAATGAAGGGGACCAAGGTCGGAAACCGCCCCGGCCGTAACCTCCGACCGGTGCCACCCCGGGATCAGTCGTCGCCGAGGGTGACGTGGATGCCGCCGACCAGGGAGCTGACCACGTTGTAGATCGCGGCGAGGATCGTGCACAGGAGGGTCCACAGGACGATGCCGACGATCGCGAGGATCGTCACCACCGACAGCACGGTGGGCAGCGAGAACACGCTGGTCAGGTCGAGACCGCCGGTGTCGAGACCGGTGGAGGCCACGATGTTGGTGATCTGACCGAACACGCCGACCGCGCTCAGCAGCAGCCACACGAGCGTGGCGGCCACGATCTGGATGATCGCTCCGGCGACGCCCATCATGAACGACACCTTGGCCACGCTCCACACGTTGAGGCGCGTGAGCGACAGGTTCATGCGGCGGGCACGCGGGGTGCCGCGACGCACGCCCGGGCGCACGGGCGCACCGGAGGCCGACTCGGCACCGCGACCGGCCTCGCCGATCACCGGCTTGTTGGACGCGGAACGCGCCACGCGCGGCGAATGCTCCTCGACGGGCACGGACGCGGGCTGCTCAGCCGGCGTCTCAGCGAACGACGCGGGCTGCTCGGCCGGCTGCTCGCCGGTCGGGATCGCGGTCGTCGCTCCGGACTCGGGACGCTCCGGCAGCGCCACTTCGGGCACGGCGCCCTCCCGCTGCTCTTCTCGGTTGTCGCTCATATTGCTCCTTCACGATTCCGCTGGTCTGTAGGCGTGAGATGAAATCTGTAGCCGAGACTAGCAACGTTTACAGACGATTACTCGCCATCCGTAAGGTTGTTCACATTCTCCGTCGTCTGGACATCAGACTGGACATCAGACTGGGACTCAGCCGACTGAGTCTCAGCCGACTGGGCCGCATTCTCGTCATCGCCCGAGGCGGCATCCTCATCCTTCTCCGCGTTCAGCGCGATCGAGATGATCTCGTCGCCCTTGTCGGGCTTGGCGAGCGTGACGCCCTGGGTGTTGCGGCCGGTGCGCTTGACCTCGGCCACGTCGGAGCGGATCACCTTGCCGGACTTCATGATGGCCATCACCTGATCGTCCTCGGACACGACGAGCGCGCCGACGAGCGATCCACGGCCCTCGGCCAGCTGCACGGCCTTGATGCCCAGGCCGTTGCGGCCCTGGAGACGGTACTCGCTGATCGCGGAGCGCTTGGCGAAGCCCTCGTTCGTGACGACGAGGAGATCCTTGTCGGTGTCGCCCCACACGACGTCCATCGCGAGCAGCTCGTCGCCCTCGCGGAACTTCATGCCCTGCACGCCGGCGGTCTGGCGGCCCATCGGACGCAGCTGATCGTCGTTCGCCTCGAACTTCAGGCTCATGCCCTGCCTGGAGACGAGGATGATGTCGTCCTCGGCGTTGCACAGCGCGGCGCCGATGACCTCGTCGGCGTTCTCGCCGTTCTCGTCGGCCATCAGTCGGATGGCGATGAGTCCGCCCTGACGCGGCGAATCGTACTCGGAGAGCGCGGTCTTCTTGACCTTGCCGGAGCGGGTGGCGAGCACCAGGTACTTGGTCACCTCGTAGTTCGGAATGGACAGCACGGCCTGGATGGTCTCGTCCGGACCGAACTGCAGCAGGTTCGCCACGTGCTGACCCTTGGAATCGCGCGACCCCTCGGGCAGCTCGTACGCCTTGATGCGGTACACGCGGCCCTTGTTGGTGAAGAACAGCAGCCAGTTGTGCGTCGAGGTGAGGAAGAAGTGGTCGACCACGTCGTCCTCGCGCAGCTTGGCGCCCTTGATGCCCTTGCCGCCGCGGTGCTGCGCACGGTATTCGTCGGCCTTGGTGCGCTTGATGAAGCCGGAGTGCGTGACCGTGACGACCACGTTCTCCTCGGGGATCAGGTCCTCGTCGGTCATCTCGCCGGAGAACGGCAGGATGCGCGTGCGACGGTCGTCGCCATACTTGGCGACGATCTCGTCGAGCTCCTCGCCGACGATCGTGCGCTGGCGTTCCGGCTTGGCGAGGATGTCGGCGTAGTCGGCGATACGACGCTGCAGCTCGTTGTGCTCGTCGATGATCTTCTGCGCCTCCATGTTGGCCAGTCGCACCAGCTGCATGGACAGGATCGCGTCGGCCTGCACCTGATCGATGTCGAGGAACTCCATGAGCTTGGGGCGGGCGTCCTCGCGTCCCTGGCTGGAACGGATGAGGCGGATGACCTCCTCGATGGCGTCGAGCGCCTTGAGCAGGCCCTGCAGGATGTGGTCGCGCTCCTCGGCCTCGCGCTTCAAGTACGCGGTGCGGCGGGCGATCACGTCGAGCTGGTGGGACACCCAGTGGCGCACGAACGCGTCGAGCGAGAGAGTGCGCGGCACGCCATCGACGAGGGCGAGCATGTTCGCGCCGAACGTCTGCTGGAGCTGCGAGTGCTTGTACAGGTTGTTGAGCACGACCTTCGGCACGGCGTCGCGCTTGAGGACGAGCACGAGGCGCTGGCCGGTGCGGCCGGAGGTCTCGTCGCGCATGTCGGCGATGCCCTGGATCTTGCCGTCGCGCACGGCCTCGCGGATCGAGACGACGAGACGGTCCGGGTTGACCTGGTACGGCAGCTCGGTGACCACGAGGCACATGCGCCCCTTGATCTCCTCGGTGTTGACCACGGCGCGCATCGTGATCAGTCCGCGGCCGGTGCGGTACGCCTGCTCGATGCCCTTGTGGCCGAGGATCGTGGCTCCGGTGGGGAAGTCCGGTCCCTTGATGCGGGCGATCAGGGCCTCGAGCAGCTCCTCGCGGCTCGCCTCGGGGTGCTCGAGCGCCCAGTGGACGCCGTCGGCGACCTCGCGCAGGTTGTGCGGCGGGATGTTGGTGGCCATGCCGACGGCGATGCCGGACGAGCCGTTGACCAGCAGGTTCGGGAAGCGCGAGGGGAGCACGGTCGGCTCCTCGGTCTTGCCGTCGTAGTTGGGCACGAAGTCGACGGTGTCCTTGTCGATGTCGCGCACCATCTCCATCGACAGCGGTGCCATGCGGCACTCGGTGTAACGCATGGCGGCGGCCGGATCGTCGCCGGGGGAGCCGAAGTTGCCCTGTCCGTCGACGAGCATGTAGCGCATCGACCACGACTGGGCCATGCGCACGAGGGTGTCGTAGATCGCGGAATCGCCGTGCGGGTGGTACTTGCCCATCACGTCGCCGACGACGCGGGAGCACTTGTTGTAGCCGCGGTCGGGACGGTAGCCGCCGTCGTACATCGCGTAGATCACGCGGCGATGCACGGGCTTCAGGCCGTCGCGCACGTCCGGCAGGGCGCGGTCGACGATGACGCTCATCGCGTAGGCGAGGTAGGACTCGCGCATCTCGGCGCGCAGATCCTTGCGCTGGATGCGTTCGCCGGTCATCAGGCCGTAGTCGGTGTTGTCGGCCTCCTGCGGGCTCAACGGCTCCATCGAGCCCTCGCCCGGATTCAGCTCCGGGTTCCCGGCGTTGTCATCCGGGTTGATCGTGTTATTGGTTTCGTCTGCCACTTCTTAACATTCCTTTGTGACTGTGACTTCGAGCTTCGACTTCGCTGGATTGCGTCAGGCGTCGATCCAGGCGGCGTTGCGCGCGTTGCGCTGGATGAACAGACGACGCGGCTCGACCTCGTCGCCCATGAGCATCGAGAACGTCTCGTCGGCCGCGGCCGCGTCCTCGATCTGCACCTGCTTCAACACGCGATGCTCCGGATCCATGGTCGTCTCCCACAGCTCCTGATAGCTCATCTCGCCCAGACCCTTGTAGCGCTGGATGCCTTCGCCCTTGGGCAGCTGGCGGCCCTTCTGCCTGCCTTCGGCGAGCACGCGGTCGCGCTCGGAGTCGGTGTACACGAAGTCGTGCGCGCCCTTGGTCCACTTGATGCGGTACAGCGGCGGCATGGCCACGTACACGTATCCGGCGGTGATCATCGGGCGCATGTAGCGGAAGAACAGCGTCAGGTTCAGCGTGGCGATGTGCGCGCCGTCGACATCGGCATCGGCCATGATGATGACCTTGTGGTAGCGCACCTTCGACAGGTCGAAGTCCTCGCCGTAGCCGCCGCCGACCGCGGTGATCAGCGATTCGATGGTGTCGGACTTCATCATGCGGTCGAGGCTGGCGCGCTCGGTGTTGAGGATCTTGCCTCGAAGCGGCAGGATCGCCTGCGTGATCGGGTTGCGGCCCTGGATGGCGGAGCCGCCTGCCGAATCGCCCTCGACGATGAACAGCTCGCACTCCTCCGGATTGCTGGACTGGCAGTCCTTGAGCTTGTCCGGCATGCCGGCCGACTCGAAGATCGACTTGCGGCGCGTGTTCTCGCGCGCCTTCTTCGCGGCGATGCGTGCGCGGGACGCCTCGATCGCCTTCTGGATGATGTTCTTCGCCTCGCTCGGGTGGGCGTCGAGCCAGTCGCCGAGCTTGTCGGTCATCACGCGCTGCACGAAGGTCTTCGCCTCGGAGTTGCCGAGCTTGGTCTTCGTCTGGCCTTCGAACTGCGGGTTGGTGAGCTTGACGGACACCACGGCCGTCAGGCCCTCGCGCACGTCGTCGCCGGAGAGGTTCTCGTCCTTGTCCTTGAGGATGCCCTTCTCACGCGCGTAGCGGTTGACGAGACCCGTCAGCGCCGCGCGGAAGCCCTCCTCGTGGGTACCGCCCTCGGTGGTGGAGATCGTGTTGGCGAACGTGTGCACCGACTCGGAGTAGGCGGTGGTCCACTGCATCGCGATTTCGGCGGAGATGCCGAGCTTCAGATCCTCGGCGTCGAAGTTGATGACCTCGTCCTCGACCGGCGTCGACTTGCGCGACCTGACGAGGTAGGCGACGTAGTCCTGGATGCCGTTCGCGTACTGGTAGGTGACGGTCTCGTGGCGCACGCCGTCGGACTCGCCGTCACCGTCCTCGCCGGTGATCTCGTCGCCGGCCTGATCGGGCTGACGCAGATCCGTCAGGGTGATCCTGAGGCCCTTGTTGAGGAACGCCATCTGCTGGAAGCGGGCGCGCAGGGTCTCGAAGTCGTAGACCGTGGTCTCGAAGATCGCCGGATCCGCCCAGAACGTGACGGACGTGCCGGTCGACTCGTCCTCGCCCATCGGCTCGCCCTTGGCCAGGCGCGCGGTCGGGTGCTGGTTGATATAGGTCTGCGTCCAGTGGAATCCCTGGCGACGCACCTCGATGTCGACGCGCGTGGACAGGGCGTTGACCACGGAGATGCCGACGCCGTGCAGACCGCCGGAGACCGCGTATCCGCCGCCGCCGAACTTGCCGCCGGCGTGCAGCTTGGTCATGACCGTCTCGACGCCGGAGATGCCTTCGCCGGGCACCTCGTCGACCGGGATGCCTCGACCGTCGTCGACGACGCGGATGCCGTTGTCCGGCAGGATCGACACCTCGATGTGGCTGGCGTAGCCGGCGAGCGCCTCGTCGACGGAGTTGTCGACGATCTCGTAGACGAGGTGGTGCAGGCCGCGCGGACCCGTAGAACCGATGTACATGCCCGGGCGGATGCGTACCGCCTCGAGGCCTTCGAGCACCTTGAGATCGGAGGCGTCGTAGTGCTCGGGGGTCATCGACTCGTCGAGCTCGCCTTCCTGCAATTCGGTGTTGTTGATATGTTCGTCCGCGGCCTTGAGCTGTTCTTCCTTGCTCTCGGCTTTGTCCAACGAATCCGCCACAGGGCTTCCTCCTGCAATTTCACTTCACGCGAAGGGTTGTTTCGCGGGTCCTTGCCCCAAAATCGCATTCTAAGGGGTCTTGGAGCGTTTTGACCATACTGCATGTGATTCTACTCGTCTTTACCGACGAACGCCATATATGAGGCATATGGACTTCTCGCGGAGCGACGGCGACCACCACCGGCTCTTCAGCTCGCAGTAACGTTTGGTTCACTTTCTGCGCACCCAGCGCCGGTTGTATCCGGCGGTCGGTCCGACCACGCGGATGTCGCGGATGTCGAGTCCCTCGAGACTGCCGCGGATCTTCTCGTTGAGCTGCGGGATGAGGTAGGTCAGCTGCGTGGCCCATACGGGCGATTCGGTGCCGATGGTGAGCACGCCGTCCCTGAATGCGACGACGTGCGAATGCTGTGCGACGAGCGGGCCGACGACCTGGTCCCAGTGGTTGTTGAGCTGGGAGATCTTGAGATGGGGGATCCACTTGCCGTCTCTGGCGATCAGGTTCGCGACGCCGCCGAGCCTCGCCGGGTCGCGTCCGGGCTTGCCGAAGCTCTCCCAGGCCTTTTCGGCCTCCTCGGCCCAGTGCCGGCGCGCGTCCTCACGTGACGCGTAGCCTTCGAAGACCTTCGCGGGCAGTTCGCGCGGGTCGAGTTTGAGGGTCAGGGCGATCGGCGGCTTCATCGCGCGTCCTTCCGCGCCAGCAGGGCGGCGACGTCGATGATGTTCGCCTTCGCGCCGTCGGCGTCGATGCCGCCGGGGATGTCGCCCGCCGCGGCCGCGGTGATGAGCACCTGGTCCTGTTGGGACGCGAAGTCGAGGATCTGCCCCCTGCGTGACTCGTCCAGCTGCGCGAACACATCGTCGAGGATGACGATCGGCCTGACGCCGCGATCGGCGGTGACGGCCTCGAACAGCGCCATTCTCAGGGCCAGCGCCATCGTCCACATCTCGCCGTTGGAGGCGAAGTCGCGCGCGGGCATGCCGTCGAGCGTGATGGCGAGGTCGTCGCGTTGCGGTCCGATCAGGTTGATGCCGCGGGCGATCTCCCCGGCGTACAGGCGCTGGAAATGCGTTGAGATCGCGGGTCTCGGATCGCCCTGACCGGCGTCGGCCACCTCCGTGAACGACGGCGCGTAGGCGAGTCCCGCCGCGCCTCTGCCGGACGCCAGTCGCGCGTAGATCGAGGCGAACGGCGCGGCGAGACGCTCCATGATCCGCATGCGCACGCGGGTCAGGGCGACGCCGGCCTCGATGAACTGGCCGGTCCACACCTCCAGCCCGCTCAGTGCCGCGTCGGGCGAGCCCTCGTGGGTGCCGAGCTGCTTCAGCAGGGCGGCGCGCTGGCGGGCGATGCGCGTGAACTGCTGGATCATGTCGGCGTAGCGGGGCACGAGCAGCGCGCCGGCCTGGTCGAGGAACGTGCGGCGGGTTGCGGGCTCGCCCGAGACGAGCCGCTGGTCGTCCGGGGTGAACGAGACCGAGGGGACGAGTCCGACGATGTCGCGCAGGTAGCGCGAGGCGCCGGAGTTGATGCGGGCGCGGTTCGCGCCGCGGGTCGCGATCGTCGCCTCATACGTGGTGACGCGCGGTTCGGGCCGATCGTCGCCCGTGGCACCCGGATCCGCGTCACCGGTGTTCTCGACGACGTTGGCGCGGATCGTGGCCTTGGATTCGCCGCGTTCGACGAGCGGCAGGGAGGAGGAGGTGCGGTGGCTGGAGCCGGTGGAGAGCACCTCGATGGCCTCGACGATGTTGGTCTTGCCGAGGCCGTTCTCGCCGTGCAGCACGTTCACGCCGGGTTCGAGATCGACTACGAGCGACTCCCAGGAGCGGTAGTGGTCGAGTGCGAGGCGGGAGATGTACACGGGAAATTCCTTGGTTCCTAGGTTAAAAAGTTTCCCCGACTTTCGCATTTTGCGAAAATCTGCGAAACAAGTGCGAAAGTCAGGCGAAGGGGGTGTATCAGCTGTTGAAGCGCATCGGCACGAGCAGGTAGCGGTAGTCCATCGACTCGTCGGAGTCCGACTCCTGCTGGCCGTTGAACTCGACCGGCTTGACCGGGGTCGTCATCTTCATGCGCACGAACGGTTCGGTGATCGCGGACAGGCCCTCGATCAGGTAGCTCGGGTTGAACGCGACGGTGATCTCATCGCCATCCATATCGATGTCAAGCGTTTCGATGGCCTGCGCCTCGTCGACCGCGCCGGCGGACAGCGTCAGCTCCTGGCCGGAGAAGGCCATGCGGATCGGCGCGTTGCGCTCGGCGACCAGCGCGACTCGCTTGATCGCATCGATCAGCAGCGTCCTGTTGATGATCGCCTGGATCGGGTATTCGTCGGCGAACAGGCGATCGACCGCCGGGAACTCGCCGTCGATCAGCTGCGAGGTCGAAGTGCGGCCGGCGTTCTCAAAACCAAGCAATGACGGGCTTTCCGTGTCGAAATCGAGGACCACGTTCTGGTGTTCGTCGAGGGAACGGGCCACATCGCGCAGCAGAGAGCCGCGCACCAGAGTCGTGGTGCTCACGTTCTCGTCCTGCGGGGTCCAGGTGAAGCTGGCACGCGACAGACGGAAGCGATCGGTCGAGGTCATGATCACCTTGTCGCCGTCGAACTGCATGCGCACGCCGGTGAGAACCGGACGATTCTCCTCGCGGGAGACCGCGACGCACGCCTGGGCGACCGCCTGCACGAAGGTCGGCGCGTCGACCTGGCCCAGTTTCGGCGGAATTCCGGGCAGATCGGGGTATTCGGCGGCCGGCATCAGCTGCAGGGTGAACGTCGACTTGCCCGACGTGATCGTCATCGTCGACTCGTTCGTCGCGAGGTAGGTCTTCTCCGCGGGCAGCGATTTGGTGATGTCGGCGAGCAGCTTGCCCAGAACGAGCACCGCACCGGACTCGTCGACGCCGGCCTCGATGTGGTGACGGGCCGAGATCTCGTAGTTGAACGCCGAGAGCTGCAGCGTTCCGTCGATCGCTTCGAGCTTGATGCCTGCCAGAATCGGGTTGGAGGGACGCGTGTCGATGACGCGAGTGGTCCAGGCCACTGCGTCCGCAAGCGCGGCGGAGTTGATTTCTACCTTCATGGGTGCCTCTTTCGTCTGATGCTTGGGTTGCTGTACGCATGCGTACCGTCGCGTGCGCATCGGTTTGTCAACTGCGATTCATTCTAGCCGTGGGTTTCGTGCCCCACTTTCGGGAGCTCGCTTCGCTCGCGCAAAAGTGGGGCAGAGGATTACGATCAGAAAGAGAGAACGTAAGTAATCGTCGTAATAAGGGCTGTGGATAGTGTGGAAAAGTGGGGCGACGCGTTCCGGCGCTTGGCGTCCCACTATGGCGACGATTGTGGATAACTGGTGCCAGGTGCTGTGGATAACTTATCGACTTATCCACAGCCTCCGACTCGAGAGTGGGTCATCCACATTCGGGGCCTTGTTTCCCACAGGTTATCCACATCGAAATGAGGACTAATCCACGGGTTCTCCACCGATGTTACCCACATTTGTGAATAACTATGTGGATAACTTTTCTTCGATTCTACGCGATCATCGGAGTGTTGCGACGCATTTTCGACTGGGAGAATCGTTCCTGACGATCATTTTTCGCGTTTTTCGCTCACCTCGACGTTGAAGTGCGAAAAACGTTCGCCACAAACGCCTCAGATGGACGGAGCGTGGTGTCGAAGCGTGGCGTTGATCGGACCAGTCCGAACCGCGATTTCGGCAAAAGCCCCCGATTTGTGGGGACACAACGGGGACACACCATTGCGGCTCCCTGACAAGGGGAGCCAACGTAAAGGCAAACTACTGCCGCAGGTCGGAATTGCCCTGCTTGAGGCGCACGGTCAGCTGCATCACGTAGTTGTAGACCTCCTGACGCTCCTGCATCTCGTTGCTGATGCGGTCGCAGGCGTGCATCACCGTGGTATGGTCCTTGCCGCCGAACACCTTGCCGATGTCGACGAGGCTCAGACTGGTCATCTCGCGCGTCAGGTACATCGCCACCTGGCGTGCGATCGCGATGTTCTTCATGCGCGACTTGCCGGTGATGTCCTCGAACGTCAGATGGAAGTAGCGCGCCACCTGACTGATGATGTCGGTGGGCTTGACCTCCACGTCGGTGGTGAAGAAGTCCTGCAGCGTCTGCTCGGCCATCGCGCGCGTGACCGGCTGGTTGCTCAGCGCGGCGACCGCGGTGACTCGGGTCAGCGCACCCTCCAGCTCGCGGATGTTCTCGGTGAACCGCTCGGCGATCAGATCGAGCACATCGTTGGGGATGTTGCTGTGGTTCGTCGAGGCCATCATGCGCAGAATCGCGATGCGGGTCTCCAAGTCCGGCGGCTTGACGTCGACGGTGAGACCGGAGTCGAAGCGCGAGATCAGACGCGCCTCGAAGCCCTTCAGGTTCTTCGGCGCGACATCGGAGGCGATGACGATGCGCTTGTTCGCCTGATGCAGCGCGTTGAACGTGTGGAAGAACTGCTCCAGGGTGGCCTCCTTGCCGCCGAGGAACTGGATGTCGTCGATGAGCAGGACGTCGACCTCGCGGTAGCGCCGGTTGAACTCGGCGATCTGACCCTGCGACTGGTTCGGATTCTGCAGCGCCTCGATGAACTCGTTGGTGAACTCCTCCGAGTTGACGTAGCGGACCTTCAGAGTCGGGTCCTTGACAAGTGCGTAGTTGCCGATCGCGTTGAGCAGGTGGGTCTTGCCCAGACCGGAGCCGCCGTAGATACACAGCGGGTTGAAGTCTCGTCCGGACCCCTCGGCCACGGCGAGGGCCACCGTGCGGGCGAAACGGTTGGAATCGCCGGGCACGAACGTGTCGAACGTCGCGTTCTTGTTGAGATGCGTCTGCGGATCCTGCGCCACGCGGTTGCTGCTGATCGGATACTCGGGACGGGTCGGGGCCGTGTTCTGCGTGGCGATCGGTCCGGGCATGTTCGCCGGCATGTCGGCGGGCACGTGGGGGACCGGACCTCCCGCGCCGAACGTTTCGTGCGACAGTTCCGACACGGTCTGCGGTCGCTGCGGGATCGTCGCGGTGGCGGATCGGCCGGAGCGCGCGGTCTTCGCGATCTTGACGGTCGAACCGTGCGATTTCGCGGACTTGCGCTTGACGATCTTGAACGCCGGCGTCATCTCCTCGCCGGTGACCATGTGCAGCGCGTCGAGCAGCGGCTGGTTGAGCTCGTTCTCCAACGCCTGGCGCGTGCCGGTGTTCTCCACGCACAGCACGATCGTCGTGCCGAAGATCGCCTCCGGGTACACGCCCTCGAACCAGCCTCGGTCGCGGGCGGACAGCGTCTTGTTGTGCTTGAGCAGCGACAGCGTGTCGGACCAGATGCGATTGGCGTGTGCGACGGGGTCGTTCGACTGCGCGGCCATACCTGCTCCTCCTGTCCCGCTCGAAACGAATAAAGTGCGGACCCTATTGTTACTCATATGCCGGGAGTTATCCACAGGCTTGCGTGTTGCAATCACTGGATTGTGAATAACATCCGTGTAATTTGTGGATAACTTTTCTCCGTCGATCGGCGTCATTGCAACGTTTCGCCATGAATGAACGGCGGAAGGCCGCCGGACGAATTGTGAATGAAATGCCTCCGTGTTGACGTTGGGGGAGGGGTGAGGGTAGTTTGGTATAGCTTGACTCACGTGAGAGCCGCGCGTCAGCGCGGCCGAAAGACCTAGGAGCAATTATGAAGAGGACCTTCCAGCCTAACAACCGTCGTCGTCACATGAAGCACGGCTTCCGTACGCGCATGCGCACCCGTTCCGGCCGCGCTCTGATCAACCGTCGCCGCGCCAAGGGCCGCAAGACCCTGTCCGCCTGATTTCCGATTCGACGGCAGTAACGCAAGTGGAACGGCTGAAAAGCCACAGCGAATTCGTCGCGGTGCTCAAACGCCGCCACAAGGTATCCCGTAACGACATCGTCGTGCACTATCTGGTGCGCGACGATTCGTATACGAAGGGGGTTGTGGCGCCGGAGGACCGCAGGCTGGGGCTTGCCGTATCCAAATCGGTCGGACACGCCGTCACCCGTAATACGGTCAAACGTCGTTTCCGAGTGTTGGCCGCGAAATACGAGGATCGCCTCCCCGTTGGGGTCGATGTCGTGGTTCGCGCGAAACCATCGGCCGCGCAGGCGTCGTTCCAGTCGTTGGACGGACAGATGGCGGCATGCTTCGCGTCGATCGCGAATCGAATCGACGGAGCCGGTGGGGCTGACCGCGCCGGACAGGGGCGATGAGCCGGTGATGTGCCGGTGATGACCGTCGGTGAGTTGATGGTGCGCGCGGTGCGCTGGTACCAGCGTCATTTCTCCGCGCATCGTGCCGTGCCATGTTGTCGGTACTATCCGAGTTGCTCGAACTATGCCATTGAGGCGATCGAGCGATTCGGTGCATGCCGTGGGGGACTCCTCGCCGTGCTGCGCCTGTTGCGCTGCCGGCCGTGGAGCAGGGGTGGCATCGACGACGTACCGCAACGGTTTTCCGTGTTCTATCGGTTCTCGTGGTCGAAGGCCCACGAGGAGCCGCGGTTGACGCCGCTGCCGGATGACGAAGTTAAGGATTCCGTACGATGATTAATCAAGATCAATTCCTTCTGGACTCGGGCTTCTGGGGTTGGATGTATAAGATTCTGACTCCGATCGAGTGGCTCATGACGCAGATCATGAACATCTTCCACGAGTTCCTGTCGCTGTTCATGCCGCGTATCGGCGTGTCATGGGTGCTGTCGATCATCTTCCTGGTGCTTGTCGTGCATGCGTGCATCTTCCCCATCTACTACAAGCAGATGAAGTCGATGCGCAAGATGCAGGCGATCCAGCCGAAGATGATGCGCATCCAGAACAAGTACAAGGGCAAGACGGATCAGGCCAGCAAGGAGGCCATGAGCCGTGAGATGATGAAGCTCTACCAGGACAACGACGCGAACCCCGCCGGTTCGTGCCTGCCGTTGCTGGTGCAGGGCCCCGTGTTCATGTGCATGTTCTACACGCTGTCCGCCATTCCGTTCATCGCCCGAGGCAAGCGCGCCGCGCTGGGTGCATTCGACGTGGCCACCGCCAAGGAGTTCGCGCAGTCCAAGGTGTTCGGTCTGGTGAGCGTCACCGACATCTTCGGCACAGCCGACATCACCGGCAAGGTGATCATCGGCGTCTTCGTCGTGCTGATGATCGCCTGCATGGTCTTCATGCAGTGGATCAACATGAAGAAGAACATGAACCCGGCTACCATGACCGGCCAGGCCGCCACCATGCAGAAGACGATGCTGTGGATCTTCCCGCTCATGTACGTCTTCTCCGGTGCGACCATGCCGTTCGCCGTGCTGGTCTACTGGCTGACGAACAACGTCTGCAACCTGCTGCGCACGTTCTGGCAGATGTACGCGTTCCCGACTCCGGGCTCGCCCGCCGCGGATGCCAAGGAGATCCGTGACCACAAGCGTGAGAACGAGCGTCGTGCCAAGGCCGGGCAGATGTCCCTCGAGGAGGAGGAGCTGCAGAAGGCCAAGGAGGACGCCGAGCGCAAGGTGAGCGAGGGATACCAGCGTCAGCAGCCGCAGCGCAAGCGCAAGAAGAAGTAGCGGTACGCCGAAGCAGTGTGCTTGCATAACTGAATAACTGAGTAAGTGAGGCCCGGTGGTTCGCGTGGAACACTGGCATGATGCATGGCATATGCATGCGTTGTGTTTCACGTGAAACGCCATACGGTGTTCGGATCGGTTTCACGTGAAACCATCGGGCCGCACGAGCGCCGTTTCACAACGTAGGAAATGGTGCCGTGGGATTAGACTTGAAACCAATACCCCTGTAAGAAGGAGAACACTATGGCCTTGGATGACGATAAGACGGTTGACCAGCTCAACGATGAGGCCGACATCGCCGCCGATTACCTTGAAGGTCTGCTGGACATCGCCGACTATGAAGGCGATATCGAGATGGGCGTGCGCAACGGTCGGCCGATGGTGCAGATCGTCGCTGACGATGACACCGACATCAAGCACCTTATCGGGCGCAATGGTGAAGTGGTCGATGCGCTGCAGCAGCTCACTCGTCTTGCCGTGCAGCAGAAGACCGGCGAGCGTTCGCGTCTGATCGTGGACGTCGACGGATTCCTCAAGCGCAAGCGTCAGCGTCTGCACGACATCGCCCTCGACGCGATCGACGAGGTGAAGGAGACCGGCGAGCCGGTCGATCTGAAGCCGATGAACTCCTTCGAACGCAAGGTCATCCACGATGTGGTTCGGGAGGAGGGCTTGCGTTCCCGTTCGCATGGCGAGGAGCCGCGCCGTTACGTCACCGTCTATCTGCGCGCCAACGCAGGTGCGGATGATGTCGATGACGACGATGTCGAGGAGACGGGCGAGGAGTGACGCGGCGAGGACTTGGCTATGAGTAGAGGAGCATGATGGCTGATCAACTTGACGGTTCGCCGATCCTTGAGGAGGTGCTCGGCGACGCCTTGGAGCCTCTCAAGGTGTTTCACGTGAAACTTGCCGAGGAGGGGGAGCCGCGCGGTCTGATCGGTCCGCGCGATGTCGACATCATCTGGGAACGGCACATCCTCAACTCCGCGGCCATCGTGCCGTATGTGCGTGAAGCGACGGAGGGTATGCGATTCAAGAGCGTGGCCGATGTCGGCAGTGGCGGTGGGTTCCCCGGTCTGGTCGCCGCCGCATGCCTTCCCGATCACGAGTTCACGCTGATCGAGCCGATGGAACGTCGCGTGGCCTGGCTTGCCGAATGCGTCGACGAGATGAAGCTTGAGAATGTGCGGATCGAGCGTGCGCGTTCCGAGGAGGTCATCGCCGCAATGCGCAAGCGCCGCGACATGCATCCGTTCGCCGTGGTCACCTGCCGTGCAGTCGCTCCGATGACCAAACTATCCGGATGGACACTGCCGCTGCTCAAGCCGCAGGGGCGGTTGGTGGCGTTGAAGGGCCGCTCCGCTCAGGCCGAAATCGACAAGGCGGCGAAGGAGATCGCGAAGCGTCATGGTGTGAATCCGCGGGTGGTCGAGGCTCAGGTCGGTCCCGGTCTGGAGCCTACGCACGTGGTGCTGGTGGATAAGCGCTGAAGGACACTTATCCACAATTCGAGAGAGTCAGAAAAGTTATCCACAAATCCGTGTTTGAAGACGGACAAGCGGAAAGCATTGTGATTATTGGGATCACGAAGATGAATCCGTCGTCGGTCGTCGAGTAGCGGTCAAGTTATCCACACTTATCCACATTTTTGTGGATAAGTGTGGAAAGCCGGTTTCCATGTCCATGCGGATAGGGAGACTGGAGCGAGTTTTATGTTGTCAAGGAGGAGTCATGGCTGAGGAACGGAATCCGATGGAGTCCGCCGAACAGACATTGCAGCGCATCTTCGGAGAGGGGAGTTCCCCGGTCGGAGCGGAAATCGCTCAGCTGTCCAGTCGCTATGCGCGCCTGCAGAAGATCACATACCCCAAGCCGGCAAAGACGCGACTGATCGCCGTGGCCAATCAGAAGGGCGGGGTCGGCAAGACCACGTCCACGGTGAACGTCGCCGCAGCTCTGGCGAAGAGCGGCGCCCAGGTGCTGGTCATCGACATGGATCCTCAGGGCAACGCCTCCACCGCGTTGGGTGTGCGTCACACCTCCGGTGAACCCTCCGTCTACGACGTGATCGAAGGACGACTGAAGCTCGCCGAAGTCAAGCAGCCGTGCCCCGACTTCGAGACACTCGACGTCGTGCCTGCCTCCATCGACCTGTCCGGTGCGGAGCTTGAGGTTGCGGATCTGCCGAACCGCAACACCCTGCTCAAGGATGCCGTGGACGAGTACCTCGCCGCTTCCGAGGTGCATTACGATTACGTGTTCGTCGACTGCCCGCCGAGCCTGGGCCTGCTGGTCATCAACGCGATGTGCGCCGTGCATGAGATGCTCATTCCGATCCAGGCCGAGTACTACGCGCTCGAAGGTCTCGGCCAGCTCATCAACACCATCGGCCTCGTGCAGAACCACTTCAACCCCAGTCTCACCGTATCGACGATGCTGGTGACGATGTTCGATCGTCGTACGCTGCTCAGCCGTGAGGTCTTCAACGAGGTCAAGAGCCACTACCCGTCCATCGTTCTCGACACGACGATCCCGCGCACCGTGAAGATCTCCGAGGCGCCAAGCTTCGGCAAGAGCGTCATCGCCTATGATCCGCATGGCATGGGCGCGATCTCCTATTCGGAGGCCGCGCTGGAGATCGCCCGACGTTCCTCGAACGTGCTGGACGCCATCGAAGCCCGAATGAAGGAGGCCTGATATGGCATCGAAATCGCGTCTTGGTAAGGGGCTTGGCGCGCTGTTCCCTGATCTGCCGGGCGAGGATCCGTCGATTGTTTCACGTGAAACCAAGCGTGTGATCAATGAGGTCGTGCAGAAGCAGGAGGCAGGAAAGACGCTCGAGCCGAAGCCGAAGGCTGAAGTGGCGCCTTCGCGTCCCCGGGTCTCCGTGCCGTCGATCGTGACTCCGGCGCCTTCGTCGCAGGAGTCTCCGCTGGAGGCGGCGCATTCGGCGAAGAAGTCCGGTGGCAAGGCGAAGCGTGCCGCGATGCCTGCTCTGGGCGACATCGCCCATCCGAGCGATATGTTCTTCAACGACACCGCCAGCGCGGATGCTTCCGTTGCCGAGGCAGGCCCTGCCGATCGGCAGGGGAGTGATGCTGCAAAGCAGAACGTCGCCGCCGATGTTTCACGTGAAACAGAGAACAAGGACAAGAAGGACGCCGAATCCGAAGAGCCGCAGCTCAAGCCGGTCGAAGGCGGATATCTTGCCGAGCTGAAGCTCTCCGACATCGGTCCGAACGCGCATCAGCCGCGCACGGTGTTCGACGAGGACGATCTCAACGAGCTGTCCGCCTCCATCAAGGAGGTCGGCATTCTCCAGCCGATCGTCGTACGGAAACGTCCGGCCGCGCAGATCGAGGAGGCCCGCAGGAAGCAGGCGGATCACAAGCCGCTCAATCAGTTCGATGGTCGACTCGACAGCACGTACGAGCTCATCATGGGAGAGCGCCGTTGGCGTGCCGCCCAACTGGCAGGTCTGGAGACCATCCCCGCGATCGTCAAGACGACCGCCGACGATGACATGCTCCGCGATGCACTGCTCGAAAACCTGCATCGCGTCGCCCTCAATCCGCTCGAAGAGGCCGCTGCCTACCAGCAGATGATCGATGAATTCGGTCTGACGCAGGCGCAGCTGTCCAAGTCGGTCTCGAAGTCGCGTCCGCAGATCGCCAACACGTTGCGACTGCTGAACCTGCCGAGCACTGTGCAGAAGAAGGTCGCCGCCGGCATCCTCACCGCCGGTCACGCCCGTGCGCTGCTTGGTCTTGGTGACGCCGAGGCGATGGACAAGCTCGCGAATCGCATCGTCGCCGAGGGACTGTCGGTGCGTTCCACCGAGGAGATCGTCGCGATGGCGAACCTCGAGAACAAGGACACGAAGAAGCCGAAGACCAACAAGAACAATCCCTGGGCCGGATCGCCGATCCAGACGAATCTTGAGAACCACTTCGACACCAAGGTCTCCATCAAGGGCACCCCGAAGCACGGTCGCATCGAGATCGTCTTCTCGTCCCCCGAAGACATGGACCGCATCCTCTCCCTCCTCATGCCCTCCGCCGAATCCGACGCCGCAACCCCCGACGGAGCCTCCGCTACAGACGGCAAGTGGGTGTGACCTGTCTTACTGCAGGTGACAGCCTCGGCCTCTCTGACGGGACGTTGCCGTAAAAGCAAACAGCAGAGCTGTATGTAGGCAACGTGTGAGCCGACAGGCGAGCCAACATACTGCGGGCGCAGCCCGTCCATAATTACAGGACGGGCTGTCGGCCTAGCCGACTGGCTCCTGAACAAGCCGAGGGAAACACAGCATCGGTCGAAGGCCTATTCCGAAATCAAAGCGAGTTCGTTTTGGCAAGTTGGTGTCTGTTGTGGCTCCTGTTCGCCTTGTCAGCTTGACTCGGGGGATTCAGCGTGAAAAACGCGAGGAATCGCGTTGAGTCCCACGGATTTGCGGGACTCAACGCTGGAATCGGCCTTAGCCGCGTTGAGTCCCTCGCGAGGCTTGTGTGTTCAATAGAAAGTGTGCCGTGTGGGCGCGCGGAAAACGCTCTTCTCTTACTCTCTCAATGGCTCAGAACAAATAGCCACCCACGAAAACAGCAATATCGCCGAAATGTGTATTGCGCTGTGGGTGAGCGGGGGCGGTGGTTTGCTAGGGTGGGGTGCATGACTTTGCATAATGTGGTGATTGTTGGTTCGGGGCCTGCCGGATACACGTCGGCGATCTATCTGTCTCGTGCAGGCTTGAAGCCGCTGATGGTGACCGGTGCGCTGACGCCGGGTGGTCAGCTCGTCAATACGACCGAGGTGGAGAACTTCCCCGGTTTCCCGGATGGTGTGATGGGTCCGGATCTGATGGATGCGATGAAGGCGCAGGCTGAGAAGTTCGGCACCGAATTTGAGCATGCCGATGTCGAATCGATCGTCGAAGTGCCGGCCGAAGGCGACGACGTCAAGCCGACCTATCATCTGACGCTCGATACGGGGGATGAGCTCGACGCCCGCGCGGTGATCGTCACCACGGGTTCGACGTACCGCAAGCTCGGCGTGCCCGGCGAGGTCGAATACTCCGGTCACGGCGTCTCGTACTGCGCGACCTGCGACGGCTTCTTCTTCCGCAACAAGCCGATCGTCGTGGTCGGCGGCGGCGATTCCGCATTCGAGGAGGCGCTGTATCTGACGCGTTTCGGCTCGTCGGTCACGCTGATCCACCGTCGCAACGAATTCCGCGCCTCGGCGATCATGGTCGAACGTGCGCGTGCCAACGAGAAACTCACGCTGCTCACCGATACGGTCGTCACCGCGATTCACGGTGAGGCTCCCGCCGCCGCGCCAGCAGCCGCTGCGATCAAGCCGGCAGGGCAGGGGATCCAGCTCAATCTCGGCAAGCCGACGAACGGCATCTCGCTGGGCAATGCGGGCGGACTGTCTCTTGCGGCTCCCGCGGTCGGCAATGTGTCGAGCATCGATATCCGCAACACCGTGACCGGCGAGACCGGCACGCTGGATACCAAGGCCGTGTTCGTGGCGATCGGACACACGCCCGCCACCGGCTTCCTCGGCGATCTCGTCGACAAGGATGAGGACGGGTACGTGCTGGTTGACGGAGCCAGCACGCGTACGTCGCGTCAGGGCGTGTTCGCCGCGGGTGACTGCGTCGATCGCGTGTATCGTCAGGCGATCAGCGCGGCGGGCATGGGATGCCGTGCCGCGCTTGATGCGCAGGCGTATCTGGCGTGATCAGCGGAAGTAGGCGCTGGTGACGTTGATGGTGACGATGTCGGAGGCGTCGGCTCCGTTGGCGGCGGTGCCGGACTGACCGGACTGGCTGCTCTGGCCGGAGTTTGAACTGCTCTGGCCGGACTGTCCGCTCTGATCGTTGCTGCTGTCTCCGAAGGGGACGTCGTTGAGGTTATCCTCGGACGGCCACTCGTTCTGCTGCACCTTCGGATCCTGCGGGTTCGAGCTGCTGCGATTGAACAGGTATACGGCACCAACCAGCAGTGCGATCAACACGAGTGCGGCCACGACCAGCAGCACAGTGGCGGTGGTCATGTTGCCCAGCAGACGATGATCGGACAGATCCTCGTGCGCATCATCGGCCGGATCGCGATCAAGCATCGACTTCGGCTTGAAGCTCGGCGGATGGTTCATATCGAAATCGCTGTCAACCGGACGCGGAGGCAGCGCCGGGCTGACCGGGATGGCTGGCGGCATCGAGCCACCGGCGACACCAGCGGCATCCGTAGCACCGTGACCATGATGCGAGGCATCATGCGCGGTGTGCGGACCTGCATGCGGGGCAGCCACACCGCCATGGGCGCCGTCCGCCGCACCCTGAGCGCCCTGAGCACCTTGAGCGCCCTGAGCATGATCAGTGAGATCATGTGCGGCACCCGCCTGCGCAGAGCCATGACCAGCTGCGGTACCGGCATGCTGTGAGACGGAAGCATTGCCGCTAATGCCGCCATTGCCGGAATGTCCGTTCGGCGCGGCAGTCGCGGCGCCGTTACGTCCGCCGTGTCCGCGGCGATCACCGTCCGACGCATGGTCGATGCGCGCGCCATCCGCCTCATGCGGGTTGACGAAGTCCTCGAAGCCTTCGATGGACATGTTCTCCGGATCGCGCATGTCGATGGCGACGGTCGGCATGTTCGACTCGTTGATGATCGGAATGCGCGACGTCTCCTCGCCGGTGTTCAGATCATCCGGCAGCGAGACGGGGGCGGGGTAGACCTGGAACGAGAAATCGTTGACCAGATCCTCGGTGCGATGCTGCACGTCATGACCGGCGGCATTCGCCTGACCGGCACGATTCCCGGCGGTCCCGGCGGCATTCGCCCCAGTGACCCCGGCACCGCCGTCGGAAGCCGGCGTGACATACGAACGTGCGGCGATGCGGGCGCGCTCCTCCGGCGACACATTGCGACCCATCGCGAAGAAATCATGCGGGGAGTACTCCTTGAACGATTCCTCCATGTCGGCGAAGCTCTCCGCGTTCTGCGCGGCGACGATCGCATCGGCGTGACGAGCGGCCTCCTGCTCGCTTGGCGCGCGATGGATCTTCAGCTCCGGCAGACGCTCGTTGCTGACGTCCTCGGCGGGCAGCTCGGCCAGTTTCGCCTTGGACAGGTCGCGTACGGCCACCGTCGAGATCGAGCCTTCACCGGCATCGGACGGCAGGGCGATATCGCGGTCGGAGAGTTGCGCCAGTGGCGTCCATTCGCCGAGCAGCGCGGTTAGCTCGCCGAGCGTGAGCATCGGCTCGCCGCGCTTGCCGGTGTTCGCGTTGGGCAGTTCCAGACCGCGGGACAGGATCACGTGGAATTCGGTGGGCATGTCCGAATCCAGCGAGGACAGATCGTATTCGGTGTCGAGTGTGACCGGCCTGCGCTTGAGCATGCCGTACATCACGGCGGCGAGCTGACGGATCGCCAGCTGCTCGGTGGGCATGCCATCGGGGGCGCCGGTCGGTTCGGACAGCAGCGCCGTCAGCGGGACGTCGGCGATCTCCAGACCGTCGACGGACACGCGGATCGTATCGGTCGACAGACGCGGCACCTCAAGGCCGGAGACGATGGTCGCGGCGTCGCCGATCACGGATCGGATCGCCTCATAGCTGAGCGTGCCGCGAGCCTTGCCGCGCAGATACTCGGTCAGCGACAGGCCCTTCTCCAGCTTGGTGACGAGCACGGCCACATCGCCCGCCCTGCGGAACTGGAGCACCGGCGTCAGGCCGTCCTTGAGACCGGCCGTCGAAGCGAGGGATGAGATGTCATCGAGCGTCTCCGGAGCGGTGAGAATGAACAGTTGGCAGTCCTGCGCCAGCACGCGGTCGTTCGCCCTCCAGGCCTGAACGCCGGGCTCGTCGCGCAGCAGGGCGACCAGCGTGTATCGGTTGAAAAGCGTGTCACCCAACTGAGGCTTCATTGTTCGTTTGACTCCATACTGCCCGATTGTGGAAAGGTGTTGCGGCCGACCCTGAGGGCCTGCCGCGCTGTTGTCATTCTAACCATGGGGCTAGGCATATCGCCCTCGTTCCACAGGCTGATTGTGGAGTGATTTCGTGCCGGTTTTCGGGCGGAGGAAGCAACGACTGTCAGGGGCGCATGTGACGGGGCGGGCGCGGGGTGCGCAGGAATCCTGGGAGGTGATCGCCGAGACGGCCGCCCAGACGACGGTTCAGAGCGCCCAGCAGACCGGTGAATTCGTCGCAGCGCAGCACGACGAGCATCACCGCGTAGATGACGGCGGTGATCAGCGTGCCGATCACGCAGAAGACGACCGCCTGCAGCCAGCTCAGCCGCCCGCGTGACAGGTCGGCTCCCAGCAAGCTCATCAGCGGATCGGTGAGGAGCCACACGGCGGCGCCCGCCAGCACGGCCGCGACCAGCGCCTTGAGGAACGTCGCGGTGATGCGGCGGCCGTCCAGATAGCCGTCGAACCGCCGACGCAGCATGAACACCAGCAGCGGGAAGCTCAGTACGTAGCTCAGCGTGATCGCCAATCCGATGCCGGCCGTCCAATAGCGCGCCGGAGCGAACATCGCGATGCCCACCTCGATGACGATCTGGATCACGCTGGCCAGCAGCTGGAACAGGAATGGATGCTTGCCGTCCTCGAACGAGTAGAACGTGCGCTGGATGAGCAGGTACGCGCTGGTGAGCGGCAGGCCGAACGACAGGGCGATCATCGGCCCGGCGATCAGCTGAGCCTCGGGCACGCTGACGCTCGGCAGCAGGGCGATCGTGATCGGCACCGGCATCACGATGATCGCCATCGCGAAGTACATCATCATCACGCCGACGTTGCGCAGCGCGCCGCTCAGATCGGTTCGCGCCTCGTCGATGTTGTGATCGGCCACCGCGCGCGAGATCTTCGGGAAGATCGCGGTCGCCACCGACACGGCGATCAGCGAATACGGCAGGATGTAGAGTGTGAACGCGTTCTGGTACGAGCCGTTGCCCGCGATGCCGTACAGGTCGTTGCCGGCGAACGGCGCACCGTTGGAGATGCGCGCGTTGATGATGTTCGTCAGCTCCTGCAGACCCATCACGCCCATGCTCCACGCGGCCACCGGTCCCATCGCCTTCAGTCCGATGCCGGAGACGCCCCATTGCGGGCGATAGCGGATGCCGGTGCGCATCAGCGGCACGAACAGGATCAGCGCCTGGAACGCGACGCCCAGCGTCCACGTGCCGGCGGTCAGGAAGATTTTGTCCTCGCTCCAGAACTCCAGCGGCTGGCGGCTGGCCGGTCCGAACAGCACGAGGAACGCGGTGAAGCCGGCGCAGCTGATGACGTTCGCGCCTACCGAGCTCCACGCGTAGGTGGCGAACTTGTCCTTCGCGGCAAGGATCTGGCCGATCACCGTGTACAGGCCATAGAAGAAGATCTGCGGCATGCACCACAGCGTGAACGCGTTGACGAGCGCGCGCTGTGCCTCGTTCCAACTGGAGTTGAGGTACAGCATCGTCAGCAGCGGGGTGGCTGCCATCATCAGCAGCGTCATCGCCGTGAGGATCACGATGGCGAGCGTGATGAGCTTGTTGAGACGATCCTGTGCGTCATGCTCCTTGAACGTGCGCACGATCTGCGGCACGAGCACCGCGTTGAAGATGCCGCCGGAGATCACGGTGAACAGCACCTGCGGGATCATCGCGCCGGTCTGGTAGGCGTTCGCGGCGATGCCGGTGGTGCCGAGGCATGCGGCGAGCAGAATCGTGCGGATCTGTCCGGTAAGACGGGAGGCCATGGTCCCCGATGCCATGATCAGGGAGTTGCGGCCGACGTTGGAACTCATTCGTCGGGGTCCTTCTTGCGGTTGAATTGGCGCCACAGGCCAAGCACGCCGAGCAGCACGGCGAGGCCGATGATGACGAAACCGGTTTTGTCGCTGATCTTGAGCACGCAGTTGATCGGGGTGTCCTGCGAGAGGCCGAACGCCTGATCGGTGCGGTCAAGCAGCGTCACATGCGCGATCGTCGAGCCGGATGTGGCCGCGCGCAGCGTGAACGTGACCTGCGATTCGGACTTCGGCGCGATCGTCACCGTCGTCGTGCGCGAGGTGACGATCTCCGGCGAATCGGTGATCGACGACAGTCGGATCGTCACCGGATAGGCGGTGGTGTTGCTGATCGTGACCGGCATCGACGCGGTTTCCGACACCATCGTGACGGCTTCGGACGGCGTCAGATGCACGCCGCCGAGCAGATCGTCGGCGAGCCTTCGTGCGCCCGCGGACACGGTTCGGGAGGCGTCGGCCACCTCGGAGCTGCCGCCGTCCGTCGACAGGGCGTGCAGCGCGAGCTCGTTGTGCGCGGCGAGCAGCGTGCTGATCCACTGCGAGGGACCTCCGTCGGGCTGGGTCTGGGAGGCGTTACGCGGGCTGGCGTTGGCATCGCTGTCGAGGATCGCGTCGCGGAAGCGAAGGATGTCACCGTGGCTGTCGGACAGCGCGGTGAGCGTGTTGTTGAGATCGGTGATGGCCGAGTCGGAGAGCTTCGCCTCCTTGGGCGTCTCCTCCTTCGCGCTCTCGCCGCTCGCATGCGGCGTCGCCTTGGCGAGCGTGTCCAGATCGGTCAGCTGCAGCCAGGTCGACTGTTCGATCGCGGTCATGAACGCGTCCACGGTGGCGGGGGTCTCGCCTTCGTCGAAGCAGACCAGCAGATTGCGGTCGTTGTACGGCTGTTCCATCTGATAGAACGCGCTCTGTGC
Source organism: Bifidobacterium sp. UTCIF-38 (assembly GCF_006454495.1). Taxonomy (NCBI): domain Bacteria; kingdom Bacillati; phylum Actinomycetota; class Actinomycetes; order Bifidobacteriales; family Bifidobacteriaceae; genus Bifidobacterium; species Bifidobacterium sp. UTCIF-38. The sequence continues at coordinate 37,134 of NZ_JFAL01000015.1, forward strand.
GACGAAGCGCGCGATGCGACCGGCCTCGCTGGTCTCGGCCGTTGCCCTGCGACTGGTGGCCGTGCCCTTGACGAGGTTGCTCAGTTCGCGCTGTTCGACGAGTACGGTCACATCGCCGGCCTCCGTCGGCACGATGGTGGTGCCGGTGTGCACGGTGCTGGCGTCCGCCGATTCGAAGTCATGCGTGGCGATGACCGTGCCATACCCCTGCTGTCTGGCCGCGGTCAGGGCCTGCAGCGTCCATTTGGCCTTGCCCTGCCAGGCGATGGTGTCGGTCGACGCCTGTGGGTCGTTGACGGCGGCGCGGTAATGCGCGATCGCCGCGCTGGCGTTCCACGCCTTCGTGCTCACGCCCGCCGCGGCATAGGCCTGATCGTCGGCGCGTGCGGCGTAGGTGGTGATGTCGAAGTCGGCCGGCTGCATGACCGCGCTCACCTGCGGCGGCGTGGCCAGCGCGTCGAGATACGTGGGGTCGGCGACGGTTTCGAGCCCGCTGTGCTTGGTCAGCACTTGGGCGAGCATGCGGTCGAATCGGGTGTGATCCTGCTCAAGCGTGACGGCGTCGGAGGAGGTGCCGTTCGCGTTGCTGGTGGCGGAGGTGTCGTTGCCGCCGTTGCTGTTGGCACCGACGGTGGTGTCGCCCGTGACCAGTCCGTTCAGCTTCTCGTCGTTGGTCGTCCAATGCGAGCTGGTCAGCGGCATGGTGACGGTGAGCTTCATCGCGGGAGTCGCGGTGCCCAGGCCACTCGACGAACGCGTAAGGAACGTGCGCAGCTGCGCGCCGTCCGCCGTCGATCCGTCGCCGGGCGTGTAGTCGACGAGCAGTGGCTTCGGACCCCAGTTGGTGATGCGCTTCAACGCGTCGGCGTCGGCCGGCACGTCGACCGTCATCGTGACGGACTTTCCGGCATCGATCGCCGGCACGTCGACCGAGCCGAGCAGGGACGGCGTGGGGATGCGGTTTTCCGCCTGCGCCCATTCCTGCATGTCGGTGCGCGAAACGAACGTGTACATCGGATTGACGGACAATGTCAGCGATCCGGCCGCCCACGTGCCGTCGCCGGTGTTCGTGATCGTGGCGGTCAGATGGTAGCCGGACGTCGCCGTGACGACCGCGGTGGCGGATACCAGTGCGATCGTGTGCCGCTGCTGCGCCGCGGATGTCGTGGATCCGGAGGTTCCGTCCGTGTCTGCCGTGTCGTCCGCCGTGGTGCCCGCGGCCTGTGCGACGGTCGTCGGTCCGGCCACGCCGGCCACGCCGATCATGCCGGCCAGAACCGCGACGACGAGCAGCAGTCCGCCCAGAACACGCCCCCAACGCGCGTGGAGGGTGCGAAGGGCGTAGAGGGTATCGTGATTCACTCGTCTGCCTGCCTGTTCAGTTTCCTCGCATACAACCATGCGATCTTGCGCTCATTAGGATAACTGAGCACGTCGTCCAGATCCTTGAAATCAACCCAGATGGCGTCCTCGGCCTCATGGTCCGGGTCCCCTTCGACCGTCAACGTGCCGCCGATCTGCCGCAATGCGAAATGATGCACCAGCTTGTGCACGCGCTGCGTTGTTCCGGTGAACCAGTAGTCGATCGTCGCGATCGAATCGACCACCTCGCCCAGGATGCCGGTTTCCTCGTGCACCTCGCGCACGGCCGTCTGCTGGGGCGATTCGCCCTTTTCGATATGCCCCTTCGGCAGGCACCATTCGAGATGTCCGCTGCGCGAATGGCGGGCGATGATCGCCACGCGCCCGCGCTCGTCGAACACCAGTCCGCCGGCCGAATACTCGCGCACGACCGGCAGCTCCTGCGCGTCGAGCGAGGCGAACTTCGTCGGGCCGTCGGAGTTGCGGCGACGCGGCATCATCGCCGGGGTCGGGCCGGACGGCTTCGCCGGCTTCGTCGGTTTGCGATGATGCGCGAGCGTTGCCGGCGAGACCGCCTCCGAGACGCGCAGACGCGCGAACACCGTCGCCGGCGTCGGCATCGACGACGGGGCCGCGGCCTCGATCTCGTTGCGGGAGAAGGTCTGCGTGGCGGTGATGGTCAGCGTCACGTCGGTCACGTCGGTCATGCCGGTCTCGGCCATGACGGCGGCGTCATCGGCCATGCTTGCTACGTCGTCGACGACACGGGGCATCGCAGCCGCCGCAGCGGCGTCCGCAGCGTCGTCGGGATCGTCCACGTCCTTGATGGAACCCTTGGAATCATTGGATTCCCGCCGCTTCGGAGAGGATTCGGACGTGTACATCAGCACGTCCTGCTCATACCCGTTTTGGGCATGGTTGACCGCGGCAGGGGCGGCATGACGAAGCATGCGCGCAAGGTCCGCGGGCGTAATCATGCCTTCCACCTTACTCAAGTCCGTGTGCAATTGGAGTAACGGTATGCTGGTAGGCGATAAGAAAGCCAGAAAACGTGCGAAAGGGATGTCGTGAATTTCGAAGTATGGCCGGAGGCCATTGAACTTGGCCGCATGTTCGCCGCAGAGGGATACGAACTGGCGTTGGTCGGTGGGCCGGTGCGTGATCTGCTGCTGCACCGGCACAGTCACGATCTCGATTTCTGCACGTCCGCGAGGCCCGAGCAGTTCGAGCCGATCCTGCGCCGCTTCGGACATGATGGCTTCTGGGATATGGGCCGCAAGTTCGGCACGCTCGGTGCGATGCGCCGCCGTCCGGACGGCACCGAGGTGCAGGTGGAGGTCACCACCTACCGTTCCGACACGTACGACCCCGATTCGCGCAAGCCGGAGGTGGCCTACGGCGACAGTCTCGAAGGCGACCTGTCACGTCGTGACTTCACCGTCAACGCGATGGCCCTGCGCGTGCCCGATCTGGAGTTCGTCGACCCGTTCGGCGGTGCGAACGACCTCGCCAAAGGTGTGCTGCGTACGCCGGTCGACCCGCGTCAGTCGTTTGACGACGATCCGCTGCGCATGATGCGCGCGGTGCGATTCGTCGCCCAGCTCGGCTTCTCGATCGAACCGGAGACCGCCGAGGCGATCAGCGCGATGACCGATCGCATCTCCATCGTCTCCGCCGAACGCGTGCGCGACGAACTGACCAAGCTGATCCTCTCCGACCGTCCGCGCGCCGGCATCGAGGCGCTGGTCGACTCCGGTCTGGCCGCGATCGTGTTCCCGGAGATCCCCGCGCTGGAACTGCAGATCGACGAGCATCACCGCCACAAGGACGTGTTCGAGCACACGATGATCGTGCTCGATCGTGCGGTCGCGCTGGAGACGGACGACGACGGTCCGGTGCCGAGGCCGGATCTGACGCTGCGACTGGCGGCGCTCATGCACGACATCGGCAAGCCGAAGACCCGCAAGTTCGAATCCGGTGGCAAGGTGAGCTTCCACCATCACGACGCGGTCGGGGCGAAGCTGACGCGCAAGCGCCTCAAGGCACTGCGCTTCGACCATCACATCGTCGAGGACGTCAGCGAGCTGGTGAATCTGCATCTGCGCTTCCACGGGTACGTGGACGAGCCGTGGACCGACTCCGCGGTGCGTCGATACGTCAAGGACGCCGGACATCTCTACGAGCGGCTCAACCGCCTGACGCGCGCCGACGCGACGACACAGAACCGCCGCAAGGCGCATATCTTCGCCACGGCGATGGATGAGATGGAGGCGCGCGTCCGCGAGCTCAAGGAGAAGGAGGACTTCGACGCGATCCGCCCGGATCTCGACGGCAACGAGATCATGTCGATTCTGGGTCTCGAACCCGGTCCGATGGTCGGCCGCGCCTACAAGCACATGCTCGACTATCGCCTCGATAACGGTCCGGTCGAGCATGATGTGGCCGTGGCCGAGCTCAGGCGTTGGTACGCCGAAATCGGCTGATCAGTTGACTTCCTTGTGTGCGAAGGTCTTGGGCAGACCGGCCTTCTGCATCTCCTCGGTGGTCTTGCAGCCTTCGAAGTCGACGATCGTGCTGCCCTGCTTCTTGACGTCCGTCTCGCTGCGCAGGTCGTTGAAGGAGGCGCCGACGACCACGTCGACGGTACGGTCCTGACGATCGTCCATCTTCATGACGGCGTCGGTGAAGTACTGGTTGAGCGTGTAGGCGGGGTTGATGGCGTTCACGCCGAAGTAGATCGTCGTGCGCTCCACCTTCTTGGACTTGTAGTTGTCGACGTTCACCACATTGAACTGACGGTTCTTGAGCGCCTCGCTCACCGCACCGGCGAGACCTCTGAACTCGGTGCCGTTGAGCACCTCGACGGGCACGGTGGAGTTGTCGGACCACTTCATCGCCGAACCGTCCTCGTTCTTCGCCGCGCATGGCACGGCCACGCCGTAGTTCGGCTTGACGGAGTCCTGGGACTCCTTGTCGATCCTGATCACGCCGAAATAGAGCAGGAACGAGGCGATCAGCGCCACCACGAGGACAGCGCCGACGATGGAGAACACCGTCCTCTGGCGCCGGCGTACATATGCCTTGCGTGCCTCGCGCTCATCATACTGTTCGGCCATTGCTTCCCTTTCGTTCGCTGTGCTGAGAAGTTACCTTAGCGTGCAACCGTGACGCTGATATGGGGGTGGATATGGGGCCTGGCGGGGGCCTCCGCCGCGATGATCCGGTCCACCGCGCCCGAACGCTCCCAGGCCGCGAGCACCTGACGACGCACCGCGGGAGTAGGCGTGAACGCCACCACGGACGGCCCCGAACCGGAGACGAAGGCGTGCCTTGCGCCGGCCTCGAGGGCCGCGTCGACCGCCTGACCGCTGCGCGGATGCAGTTTGATCGCGGCCTTCTGCAGATGGTTGCGATCGCCCGATCCGGCGCCGATCGCATCGAACAGGCGATACACGTCGGGCGTGCTCAGCTGCGTGCGGTATGCGCCGACGAGCAACGCGCCCGCGTAGCCGTCGGCACGCAGCGCGCGTTCGGTCTCGGAGCCTTCGTCGATCGACTCGATGACCTCGCCGTACCCAGTGCCGCGCGCGTAGCCGCCGGCCACGCAGAACGGCATATCCGCGCCGAGCGTCGCCGCGACCTCGCGCAGCCGTTCGATCGGCCAGTGGAGACCCCACAGCTCGTCGAGTGCAAGGATCGTGGCCGCGGCGTCGGCCGAGCCGCCGGCGAGCCCCGCACCCACCGGAATGCGCTTGTCGATCGTCAGGGCGATGTCCGGTTCGCGTCCGGCCGCCTCGGCCATCGCGAACAGGGCCATCACCGCGTGATTGCGACGCATGTCCGCGGACGATGACGCCAGATCGCCCAGATGCTTGCCGGAAAGATCGAGCGAGAAGCCGGTTCCTGCCGGTTTGATGGCCGCGCTGACGGTGTCGGTCAGGCTGATCGCGCAGTAGATCGTGTCGAGTTCGTGACGTCCGCCCCATTCGGCGTGGGAGGCGCCGACCTCGAGCGTGAGATTCGTCTTGGCCGGGCAGTCGACGCTCACCATCGCCGGCGTATCGGGACGATGGTCTGGTGCGGGTGCGGTCACGGGTGAGCCCATGGACAGGGTGGTCGCGGCGCTCATGCCTGCGCCTCGGTCTGGGTCTGGGTCTGGGTCTGGGTCCCGGCGTCGGCTGAGGATTCCAGGGCGATCACCGCGTTCGCGAGGGCGACGAACTCGTCGATCGTCAGCGTTTCGCCACGGCGGGTCGGGTCGATGCCGGCGGCCTCGAACGCGCCGGCCGGAACGGTCTTCTTCAACGCCGCGTGCAGCGTCTTGCGACGCTGGCCGAACGCCGCGTCGATGAGACGGAACGTGGCCTCACGCAACTGCTCTGAGCCGCGTTCGGGTCCACGGCGGAACGAGACGAGCGCCGAGTCGACGTTCGGCGCGGGCCAGAACACGTTGCGCCCGATGACGCCGGCTCGTCCGGCCTCGCCGTACCAGGCGAGCTTGACGCTCGGAGTGCCGTAGATCTTGTTGCCCGGCTCCGCGGACAGACGGTCGGCGACCTCCTTCTGCACCATCACGAGGAAGGAGTCGAGGTTGCCGAAGCGTTCCAGCAGCGTGAGGATGATCGGCGTCGCCACGTTGTACGGCAGGTTCGCGACCAGCGTGAACGGCTTGGACGCGTCCGCGAACTGCGGCAGAACCTCGGGGCCGACGGTTAGGGCGTCGCGGTTGACGACGGTGAGTCTGCCGGACGCCTCGGGCATGAATTCGGCGATCGTGTCGGGCAGGCGCTCGGCCAGCGGCGGGTCGATCTCGACGGCGGTCATCGTCGCCCCCGTTTCGAGGATCGCCAGCGTGAGCGAACCCAGACCCGGGCCGACCTCCAGCACGTGCGTATCGGCGTCGACGTGCGCCTCGCGCACGATACGGCGCACGGTGCCCGGGTCGATGACGAAGTTCTGGCCGAACTTCTTGGTCGGGCTCACGCCGGCGTCGGCGGCGATGCGGCGGATGTCGGCCGCGCCGAGCAGATGGCCGGTTCCGGCTGCCGCTTCCGGCGTTGCGACCGGCTCGACCGGAACCGTCTTCGGCTCGCCCGTGTTCTCCTGTGCTGTGTCGTTCATGTCACCGTCCGTGTTGCGTTGTGTGCGTGTTGAGTGCGCGCTTTAGTACCAGTTGTTCTTCAGCCAGAATTCCTTGGCCTTGGTGGGGGAGCCGTAGCGGCCCGAGATGTAGCTCAGACCCCAGTCGATCTGCACTGCACCGTCGTCCTGCCAGCCGGTGCCCATCTTCGATCCGGGCAGGGCCTGCGGGATGCCGTAGGCGTCGGAGGACGGGTTGTCGGCGTTCCACCGCCAGCCCGATTCATGCTCCCAGATCCACACGAGGGCGTCCCACTCGGCGCCGGTCCAGCCGCGCTGTGCGGCCGCGGCCGCGGCGTAGGTCTTGGCCTGCGAGATGCTCGGATGCCACAGGCGTCCGCTCGCCGAGCTGCCACCGGAGTTATTCGAGTTGCTGCCGGAGTTGCCGGAGTTGTTCGAGCCACCGGTGTTCGTGTTCGGCTTGCTGGTCGAGCCGGAATTGTTGGAGTTGCCCGAGTTGCTGGACGAGTCGTCCGCGCCGGGCTTGTTCGTCGAGCCGGAGTCGTTCGGCTTGCTCGTATCGGTGTTCGGCTTCGACGTGTTGTTGTTCGAGTTGCCGTTGTTCGTGTCCGGTTTGCTCGTGGACCCCGAGTTGTTGGAGTTGCTGCCGGAACCGGTGTTCGGCTTGGCATCGCCCTTATCGGACGTACCGCCGTCGTTCGACGAGTCGTTCGACGAGCCCGTCGAACCCGATCCGGAATCGCCCTTCCCGGACGTCGTTCCGGAATCCGACGAATCGCCCGAATTCGTCGAATTGTCGGTGGTGTCCTGTTTCGCCGGACCCACCGCGATGATCTGGTCGAGCGCCACCTGCGTCGTCGTCTCACTGTTGAGCGTCTCGCTCTCCTTGACGCCGTCGACGTACGTGACGTCGTAGATCTGCGTGATCGAACCGTTGACGCCCTGCTGACGGACCACGGTCTGACCGGGCTGCAGCGAGTCGTCGACGACCGTCCGAGTCGTGAACGGCACGGTCTTGACGCGCGTCTCCTGACCGTGCGTGACGCGCTGGACGCGCAGGATCGTCGTGCCGCCGTCCTTCGTGACGGTGACGCGATCCTCCTTGCCGACGTTGATGCCCTTCGAATCAAGGATCGACGCGGCAGGCAGCTTGCCGTTCGGTGCGACGGACGTCTTGCCGTCGGCGATGACCGTGACCGGACCCTCGCTGTTGATGACGAGCCCGCCGGTCAGCTGGTTGTACACGTTGCCGATGTTGACGGTGATCTTCGAGGCCTGCTTCTCGTTCGCCCTGAAGAAGCCGATGAGCTGGTCGGCGCTGTCGGCGACCGTCCAGAACGGGATCTCCTCGCCGTCGACGTTGACGGTCGTCTGGAAGGCGCTGCGCACGGTGACGACCGCATGATCGGCGAGTCGCTCGCCCGACGACGATTCGACTAGATCATGGCTCTTCACGTCGATGCCCTGCTCCTGCAGGAGACGATCCACGCTCATCGCGTACGTCTCCACGGTGGTCGTCTTGCCATTGACGTTCAATGCGACGGCCTTGCGCGTGGACAGGCCGAACGTGACCGCCATTGACGCCACGACGGCCGTTACGCACACGGCCACACGGATACGGCGCAACATCACAAACCGTTGCGGGGTCCATCGCCGTGCCATAACTGCAAACCTCATTTCCCGCCCGATGATCGTCCGCAACACCACTTCGCGACGACGGGCGCACTCGGAGCCCATCGTAGCGCACCATGTGCGAAGAAAAAGAAAAAGGGGGCGGGAGAGAAGGGGAAGTTCCCGCCCCCTGAAACCGGACTGAAGCAGGTTGGGGGACGCTCCAGTCCTACCTAGGAACCGTAATCGGGGGGAAGGCTCCCAGGCGACTTACCCGTGTTAAGTATTGAATGTGCACCCCCTGTGCGCACATACAGTGTACACCTTTTCGGAGCGCGACGAGCCTCTTGTCGGGATCGAACCGACGACCTGCCGCTTACAAGGCGGCCGCTCTGGCCATCTGAGCTAAAGAGGCGTGGCATGCGTGTCATGCGTGCACCGTGGTGATGGTGCCGCACCCCCGCGCATGCGCGAGCTACCAGCATAGCAGACCGGATGGAATCACTTGCCGGTGATCAGGGCGATCAGTGAGCAGGTCAGTGATCAGACGAGGGAGACGGGCTTGCCGTCCGCGCCGATCGACGGCAGCTGTCCGGCCTGGCCGACCTGGCTGTCCTCGAGGCCCAGCGCCTGGACCAGACCCGCGTCCACCGTCAGGTCGGCGGTGGTCAGCTGGTTCATATCCCAGAAGTTGCCGTTGATCGTGACTGTCGGCGTGGTCATCTGCCCCTTGAGCTGGCCGGACACGTTCAGCAGATCGGTGCGCTTGGGCAGATAGGTGTTGATCGCGTCGAGCCAATCGGTGTACTTGCCCGTGACGGACGCGTCGGCCACCTTCTGCGAGACGCCGGCCTTGACCGCCTGCTCCTTCATCTGGTCGTCGGAGGTCTTCTTGCCGGAGTTCTCGGCCGGCTGGAAGTCCTCGGCGTACATGTTCTGGATGAAGCCGAGGATGTGGCTGGCATCCTTGTCCTGCTCGGTGAGCGCCAGCAGCATGTTCGCGGCGCGCGTCGAATACTCGTCGCTGCTCCACTGGTCGCCGAACGACATCGGATGCAGCTCGAGGTTGATCTGGCCGGCCTCAACCAGCTTGGTGAGGGTCTCGCCCGCGGTTCGTTCGAAGTTGCCGCAGCCGGAGCACATGAAGTCCATGTAGACGGCGACGGTCGGCGCGTCGGCGATCTTCTCGCCCACGCCGTCCTTGGAGACGAGCACGCCGCCCTTCTCGTCCGCGGTGCTCGGCTTGTCCTTGACGTCCTGCAGCTTCGCGTACGCCTCGTCGACCGTCATGTTGGCCTGGGCGGTGCTGGCGGCGTGCGAACGGTAGAGCGCGATTCCCGCGATGGCGATCAGCGCGATGACGACCACGACGACGATCGCGCCGATGATGGTCTGCTGCTTGCGCTCCTTCGCCGCCTGCTCGGCGCGGGCCCTGGCGGCCGCCTCCTCGGCCGCGCGGCGTGCGGCGCGGGTCTTGCGCTTGTCTGTCTTATCGGCGTTCGCCATGGGTATGTGATCCTTTCCCCGAATGACCCGGTTCTCCCGGCACGATCTGCGGTGTGATTGATCCGCAGTGTGATATGTCGATACGAGACATATCAGACAATCTTGTCGCAAGTGTAGCCCGTGTGCAGCCTCGCGCGCATGCCGGCGATTGAATTTCGCGTGAATTACACGTTCGGCTGATTCGGCCGGTACTGCTGATCCAGCTGATTGCTCGGTTGATTGGCAACGGATCGCCCGCGCATCGCGCCCGCGGCGAGACGAATCGCCTCGGAGAACGGCCACAGCGACGTGAGGATCCATGCAGTCGCCGCCACGCCTGCCGCAACCAGATTCGTCACGGAGAACGGCGCCACATCAGTCAGCCACGGCACCTGATACGGCCAGTAGCCGTTCGGCATCGGCACCTGCTGCCACGGCAGATCGAGCGCGATAGCGGCGAACACCATGCACAGCACGTCAAGCAGCGCGAACTGCAGCGTGCGCGCGATCGTCGCGGCAAGCCCCTTGACCAGATGCCACGGCAGCTGCACGATGCGCAGGGCCGAATCCGACCCCTTGCGCTCGCCGCCGCGCTTCGACTCGCGGTCGAGCTGCGCGGTCTCGCTGTACCCGACCGTGAACAGCAGCCAGAACAGCAGTGCCGCGGCGATGAGTCCCGCAACCGGCCAGACCGCCGCCGCGATCATCGGGATGACCATCATCACCACGAGCGGCAGCACGCCGTGACTGACGTACTGGCCGCGAAGCCGATCGGCAGCATTCGCGTGATTCGGCAGTCCGGATCGGCCGAACTGGCTGTACTGATTCGGACGCTGATCCATCGGCAGAGGCATCACCGGAGGCATGTTCTGCGGCGCGCCCTGCGCGGGCGTGCGCAGGAACTCCGGAACCGTGCCTTCAATGGCGGCGGTGCGCTCCGGATCGGCGGCGTTGACGGGAGACTGAGGCTGCTGCATCGGCTGAGGGAACAGCGGTTCCGGACGCGGAACCTGCCGGCCGCCCGGATGCAGCGGAATCGTCGAGACGCCGGGTTCGGAGGATGCACGGGGAGGAATGCTCTGTCCGGGCCGTGCCGGTGGCGTTGCCTGCCCCACCGGCATCACCGTGGTGCGTTGCGGACGGCCGGAATCCGTACCATTCTGCGGATTCGGCGGCGTCGGAGGCATTATCTGGGTTTTCGATGTCGCATCATCGTCCATCGGAGTGGACATGGCGGCACGAGATGACTGCGTGGCCTTCGCGCTCGCCGGCGGCACGTATGCGGGGGGAAGATCGTTGGGTTTCGGGCTCTGCCGCGACTGGGCCGCGGGCGATACCTGTGCGAACTGGCCGGACTGCGCGAATCGCACGGGACGTGCATCGGCGGAGGGTTGGTTCGCGTTGGTCGCGATGCGTCGCAATGCGGGGCGGGCGGCGGGATTGTCAGTCATGCCGTCGCGGGGATTGAACGGTTCGGGCGAACCGACGGCCGGCATCACCCTGGTCGAACCCGGCGCGACCGGCGGCGGGGGAGGGGTCAGCAGACCGGGCACGTCGTTCGGGCCGAGGGCGTCGCTCGGCAGGGCTACCGTGCACTGCTCCGGGCTCAGCGCACGCGTGGCGGCGAGAGCGTTGGAACCGGTGTCGTTGAGAATCGCCGTGGCGTTCGTATCCGCCGACGCGCCCGGCCACAGCGTGCGCGTGCTGACGGCATCGCCGGTACTGGAGACCATGCCAGCGGCGTCTCCGCGTCCGGCATCCTCACGACCAAAAGGGTGCATCACCCCGTTCGTGGGATCCGTGCCGTTCGCGCCATCCCATCCCATGGGATTGAGCGCATCCAACGCGATCGCATGCAGCAGCTGATCCGGCGTGCAGCGCTTCGTCGGATCGGGGTTCAGCGCGCTACGGAACGCGGTCATCGTGTGCGCGGGCAGACCCGCGAGATTCGCGTTGCCCGACGCCTCGCGCTCCAGCACCGCCATCATCGGCTTCGTGCCGAACACCGGCTCGCCCATCGCGGCGAACGCCAATACGGACGCCACCGACCACCAGTCGGTCGTCTCGTCTGATTCGGCGCCCTCGATGATCTCCGGGGCGATGAATCCCGGCGTTCCCATCACCAGACCCGTACGGGTGACGTGGCTTTCGCCCTCGCCCATCGCGATGCCGAAATCGACCAGAATCGGACCGGTGGCCGACACCATCACGTTCGTCGGCTTGATATCGCGATGCACGATGCCGGCCGCATGCACGGCCTTCACCGCCTCGATCAACTTGCGGGCCAGACGCTCCAGATCATCGCCCACATACCGGCCGTTCGCGGCGACGTCGTCGCGCAGATTCCGGCCTTCGATCAGTTCGGTGACGATGAACGCAAGCGCATCGTCGAGCTCCATGTCGACGATGCCGCACACGCCGGGGTGATTGACCTTCTTCAGGGCCATCGCCTCGCGGCGCAGGCGCTCGCGGGCGGTGACGTGCTCCTTGAGATTCGGGTCCTGCGGCGCCGACTGACGGTTGCCGGGGGTGCCGCCGTTACCGGAATCGGCGTCGGCGAAGTCGTCGGACAGCGAATCGCGCAGGATCTTCATCGCATACACCTGACCGCCGCCGTCACTGACGCGCCACACCGATCCCATCGCGCCCGAACCGAGACGGGAGATGAGGGTGTAGCCGCCCACCACCTCGCCCGGCTCTAGGGTCAACGCGTTCACATCACTCATACCCCCATCCTATCCATGTCCCGCGGAACCTGTCTGCCGGAACCGCCCACCGTACGTTCCTCGGGGTTATTTCGGTGCCGGTTGAGGTAGCTGGGGTGTGGTGTGGTGTGTGCCGTACGTTCTTCGTGGTGTTTTCGGCCGTAATCTCGGAGGACGTACGCTGAGGGCAGGTCACCGTACGTTCCTCCGGGCTATCTCGGTCGTATCACCCGTATTCGTATGCTTACCGGCGGGCAGAGTACGAATACGGGTGATAGAAGCCTCATAGCCACGGGGAACGTACGCTGAGCCCGAGTCACCGTACGTTGTCGGTGGCATCGCCGTCAGTGGCCTCGGGGAACGTACCGGCCGGATCATACGGTCCGGTCCGACATGGCGTCTGACGTCGCTTGATGGTCGGAAGCAGAATATGCGGTCGAAATGACAGGATGGGCTGGGCGGGCGATGAGGTCTGCGCGGCTCAGGCACAATCAAATCAACGACATCGACGACGACATCGACGACGTGTCGAAATCGAAAAGAATCGTAGCTGGATCAAGGAGGAGAAACCCATGCTGCAGATCAACATGGCCGATGTGATGAACGTCATCGGCTCGTTGACGCCCTATCTGATCGCGATCGGCGTGCTGCTGGTGCTGGCGCTCGCCGTCACCTTCGGCGTCAACAAGAGGACCGTGAAGAACGTGGGCGTGCGCAAGCTCGTCCATTCCGAATCGTGGCTCGTGGCGCTGGTCGGCATCATCGTGGCGGTTTCGATGATGCTTACGGGGCCGCTCGCGACGCTGCTCAACAACGCGACCGTCACCAAATACCAGCTGAGCGACAAGACCGTCGCCACTGCGGGCGATCTCGCCAAGGAGATTCAGTCCGAGGCGATCACCCTGCTCAAGAACGATGACGACAACCTGCCGCTCACCTCCAAGAAGGTCAACGTGTTTGGCTGGGGCTCCACCAACCCGGTCTATGGAGGCACCGGCTCCGGTTCGATGTCCGAAAACTATGAGACCACCGACATCCTCACCGGCATGAAGGAGGCGGGACTCGAGACCAATGCCAAGCTGAGCAAGCTGTACACCGACTACCGTTCCGATCGTCCGGTGGTCGGCATGAACAAGGGCACGCAGGATTGGACGCTTCCGGAAGTGCCCGCCGGCAAGTACTCCGAATCGCTGATCTCCGATGCGAAGTCGTTCTCCGATGAAGCCGTGGTCATCATCACCCGCGTCGGCGGCGAGGGCGCCGACCTGCCGACCGACATGCGCGCCAAGGGCATTCGGTACACGGATAACTCCAAGGATTACCATGATTTCGAGAAGGGACAGCACTTCCTTGAACTGAGTCGTACCGAGAAGGACATGATCGATCTGGTCACGAAGAACTTCGATAAGGTCACGCTCATCTACAATGGTGCGAACACCTTCGAGCTCGGTTTTGTGAACGACTACCCGCAGATCAAGTCGGTGTTGTGGTGCCCGCCCGCCGGCCAGACCGGCTTCTCCGCGCTCGGCGATGTGCTTGCCGGCACGACCAACCCCTCCGGTAGGACCTCCGACACGTTCGTCCGCGACCTCATGACCCAGCCGAACCAGAAGAACTTCGGCTCGTTCAAGTACGACAACATGAAGGAGTTCAAGACCACGAACTCCGAGAACGGCGACACCACGCCCGCTTTCCTCAACTACATCGAGGGCATCTACGTGGGCTACAAGTACTGGGAGACCGCCTCCGACGAAGGGGCGATCGATTACGATCAGTACGTGCAGTATCCGTTCGGCTACGGTCTGTCCTACACCAGTTTCGAGCAGAAGATGGGCGATGTGATGTACACGGACGGCAAGGTGTCGTTCGACGTGACCGTCACGAACACCGGCGACAAGGCCGGCAAGGACGTCGTCGAGGCGTACTACAACCCGCCGTACACCGACGGCGGCATCGAGAAGGCCTCTGCGAACCTCGTCGCGTTCGAGAAGACCAAGGAGCTCGCTCCGGGCGAATCCGAGACCGTGACGATCTCCTTCGATGACGACGACATGGCCTCCTACGACTCCAAGACCGCCAAGGCGTGGGTACTGGAGAAGGGCGATTACCGGATCTCCATCCAGTCCGACTCCCACACGACGATCGCCGAGAAGACCGTCAACGTCCCGAAGACCATCACCTACGACTCCGACTCGAACACGCACGACGGCGATCAGGTCGTCGCCACCAACGTGTTCGACGATCTCGCCGGTGACGGTATCACCTACCTGAGTCGCGCCGACCACTTTGCCAACTACGAGAAGGCGACCGCCGCGCCGACCAACTACACGCTGTCGGAGAAGCGCAAAGCCGAGTTCCGCAACAACTCGAACTACGATCCGACGGATTACGACAAGGCCGACGACGAGATGCCGACCACCGGCGCCAAGAACGGCGTACGTCTGGCCGACCTCACTGGCAAGGACTACGACGATCCGCAGTGGGACAAGCTGCTCGACCAGCTCACCTTCAAGGACATGGACAATCTCATCGCCAACGGCGGCTACGGTACGCAGGCCGTGGATTCCATCGGCAAGATCGCACTTACCGATGTCGACGGACCGGCTTCGCTCAACAACAACTTCACTGGAGTCGGCTCGATCGGCTTCCCGTCCTCCACTTCCGTGGCCTGCACATGGAACAAGGATCTGGCTCGTCGATTCGGCGACGGCATCGGCAACATGGCCCACGACATGCACGTCGCCGGCTGGTACGCCCCTGCGATGAACATCCATCGCAACGCCTTCGCCGGCCGTAACTTCGAGTACTTCTCCGAGGATGCGCTGCTCACCGCTGTAATGGCCACTCAACAGGTCGCCGGCGCGCAGGACAAGGGCGTGTATGCCTTCATCAAGCACTTCGCCTTGAACGACCAGGAGACGAACCGCATGAGCGAGCTCAACACCTGGGCCAATGAGCAGTCGATCCGCGAGATCTACCTGAAGCCGTTCGAGATGAGCGTCAAGGAAGGCGGCGCCGGTGCGGTCATGAGCTCGTTCAACTATCTCGGTACGGAATGGGCGGGATCCCACACCGGATTGCTGAACACCGTCCTGCGTGGCGAATGGGGCTTCCGCGGCATGGTCCTGACCGATTACTTCGGCGGTTACGGCTATCAGAACGCGGACCGTGCCATCCGTGGCGGCACCGATCTGATGCTCGCCACGACCAAGGTGACCAACCACGTGACCGATAAGTCCGCCACCTCCGTCAAGGCGATGCGTCAGGCCAGCCACAACATCCTCTACACCGCGGCCAACAGCTGGATGTACGAGAACGGCGAACCGGATGTCGCCACCCCGATGTGGAAGACCGCGATGTACGCCGTCTGGGGCGTGACCGCAGTCCTCGTGATCGGCCTCGAGTTCCTCGCCGTCAAGCGCTACCTCGCCCGCCGCAAGGCCGCGGCCGTCGCGCCGGTGACCGAGGCCGAGTAGCTCCGACCGGCACCGCCCGCTGACGCTGACGGGTGATGGGGAGATGCCTCGCCTGAGTCTCCCGACTCACCGAGCCATCCCCGTCACCTCATGACATAAACCTCTCGCAGACGCCCCCGTCAGCGAGAGGTTTATGCCATTACGTCATGCGTGCGTCATATGCGTCACTGCGCCAGCGCCCACTTCCACGCCGGTATGACGCGTATGGTCCCGGCTTCGGCGTGGATGGTCTCCTCGTCGTGCAACGTCAGAATCACGCCCGAGTCAAGGCCTGTGCGTTGCATGACCGCGGTCAGCGATCCGATTTCTCGCTTGCGGGTCTTATCCACCGCCATCTGCGCCGTCACCTGGTACAACGCGTACGGTTCGGCCGCCAACGCGTCACCGACGAGGAAATCGACCTTCTCCTGTCTGGAACCGGGCATGGTGTATGACGTCATCGCTTCCGTGCGCCGTCCGGCAGTCCTCCGTCGCAATTCACAGAACACGGCCGTTTCCAGTCGTTTGCCGAGGTCCTGTTGATTCGCGCGGGACACGGCATAGACCATGCCCTGATCGATTGCGTACACTTTCGGCACGCCGGTGCTGTTCGGCTTGAGCGAGGTGGTGTATTTGGGCAGTTCGTGGATCAGATATGCCTGCCTGAACAGTTCCAGCAGTGTGTTGACCTTGTCCCAGTACACTTTCCAGCCGTTGTCCTTCAACGCCGCGACCAGCGAGTTCACGGACAGTTCGCACGTGGTGTTGCGCAGCAGGTAGAGTGCGGTCTGCGTCGCCATCGTGATGTTCTCGCGCCCGAACCGTTCCGCGACGTCGCGCGCGACCACGTCACGCATGTAGCTTTGCAGCATCTCGATGCGGTCGGGGGTGCCAAGCCGTTGCACTCCGGGGAACCCGCCGGTGACCAGATACCGTTCGTAGGCGCCTTCGAAATCGGTGGTTTCCTGTGGCGAGAACACGGGAGCATCGGACGTGACGGCCGGATCCGGTACGGCGAGACCGTGGAACTCACAGTATTCACGGAACGACAATGGCGCCATCTCGTGCGGATGCGAGCGGCCGCGGAAGTTCGTGGCGATTTCGTCGCTGGATAGTTTTGACGACGATCCGGTGATGACGAGCGTCACACGCTCATGCTCCGCGATGTGTTGGCAGAATCCCTGCCAGTTCGCGCATTCCTGCACTTCGTCAAGGAACAGGTACGCGCCGTCGCGTCGGGCTTCGGGGACTTGACGCCAGTATTCGTTGACGATGTCGTCCAGAACCGTGTCCGGCATCGGCTGGAGGCGATCGTCGGCGAAATTGAAGTAGAGGATGCGGTTGCGCGGCACGCCGGCGCCGAGCAGGTCGCGGATCTTCTGAAACAGGTAGAACGTCTTGCCGCAACGGCGGATGCCGGTGATGATGTGCACGATGTTGAATGCGGCGGGCTCGTCCAGCTTGCGGATGACCTCATCCCGTCGCAACGGCTGGGGGAAGTCGAAGCGCATGGCCTCCCGCACCAGCATGGCATACGATTCGCGTGGATTATCGGGAACCATCGGGTGCCTCCCGTCATCGATGGTCGGCGGGTTTCTACATCACCTAATAGTACAACTTCTCAAGAATTTTGAGAAGTTTGGGCGATAACTTCTCAAAATCCTTGAGAAGTGCTGATTTCTGCGAAAGATCAGCGCGGCGGCCGTGCGGTGGCCGTGCGGTGGCCGATTGTGCGTCGCCATTCGTGCGGGCGAAACGACAGGTTGTGTGCGGGGGCGAACGCATCAGCCGCAAACCTGCTTGAATCAAAAGCAGCAACAAACCGTGCAACGGCGTACAGGAGAAAAACGATATGGAACTCGAAGAGCTCTCGGTGACCGAGAAGGCGGCGATGCTTTCCGGCGGATCCGAATGGGACTCGCGCGGCAACGACCGTGCCGGCATCCCCAGCTTCGTCATGAGCGACGGCCCCCACGGCGTGCGTCGCCAGCTCGGCGAAGGCGACCACCTCGGCCTCGGCGCCTCCAAGCCGGCCACCTGCTTCCCGACCGCCGGCACGGTCGCGAACTCGTGGGATCCGGCCCTCGCCGAGGAGATGGGCGAGGCACTGGGCCGCGAGGCCCACGACCTCGACGTCAACGTGCTGCTCGGCCCCGGCCTCAACATCAAACGCAATCCGCTGTGCGGCCGCAACTTCGAGTACTACTCCGAGGATCCGATCGTCGCCGGACGCATGGCCGCCGGCCTCATCCGCGGCATCCAGTCGAACGGCGTGAGCGCCTGCCCGAAGCACTTCGCCGTCAACAGCCAGGAGCTGCGCCGCCAAGCCTCCAACTCCGTCATCGACGAACGCACCATGCGCGAGATCTACCTGACCGGTTTCGAGATCGCCGTGCGCGAGGCCGCGCCGATGACCATCATGACCTCCTACAACGAGATCAACGGCGTCTACGCGCACGAGAACAAGCATCTCCTGCAGGACATCCTGCGCGACGAATGGGGCTTCGACGGCATGGTCGTCTCCGACTGGGGCGGCTCCAATTCGGCCGTCGCCGCCGTCAAGGCGGGCGGCTCGCTGGAAATGCCCAGCCCCGGCCTCACCTCCGTGCGCGAGCTCGTCGCCGCCGTCAAGGCCGGCACGCTCGCCGAGGCGGACCTCGACGCCCGCGCCCGCGAAGTCGCGAAGATCGCGCGTACCACACGTCTCGAAGGCGTCGGCCGCGACGACCTGCTCAAGGGCGACATCGCCGCCGCGCACCACGACGTCGCCCGCCGCGTCGCCGAAGGCTCGATGGTCCTGCTCAAGAACGCCGACGCCACGCTTCCGCTCGCCGCCGGCACACGTCTCGCCGTGATCGGCGACATGGCCACAACCCCGCGATTCCAAGGCTCCGGCTCGTCGAAGGTGAACGCCACGCACGAGGAGAACATCCTCGACGAGCTGCGCAAGACCACGACGGGCACCGCCACCGCCATCACCGTCGCCGGCTACGCGGCAGGCTACGACCGTCAGGGCACCGCGAACCAGACCCTGATCGACGAGGCCGTCGCGCTCGCCTCCCGCGAGGACGTCGACGTCGCGCTCGCCGTCGTCGGCCTCGACGAACGCAGCGAATCGGAAGGCCTCGACCGCTCCACGATGGCCATCCCGCAGGTGCAGAACGACCTGGTCACCGCCCTGACCGCCACCGGCAAGCCGGTCGTCGTCGTGCTCGTCGCCGGCTCGCCGGTCGAACTGCCGTGGCATGACAGCGTCGCCGCGATCCTGTACGTCGGCCTGTCCGGCCAGGCGGGCGCGTCCGCCACCGTGCGCGCGTTCGCCGGAGAGGTCAACCCGTCCGGCCACCTCGCAGAAACGTGGGCCCTGCGCTACGACGACTGCCCGTCCGCCGGCTGGTATCCGGCCGTCGGCCGCGACGCGATCTACCGCGAGGGCCCGTTCGTCGGCTACCGCTACTACGAGACCGCGGGCGTGCCCGTCCGCTTCCCGTTCGGCTACGGCCTGTCCTACTCCACGTTCACGTACGACGCGATCGCGCTCGCCGCCGACGGCTCCGGCGTCGACGTCACCGTGACCAACGACTCCGACGTGGCCGGCGCGACCGTCGTCCAGCTGTACGTGAGCGGCCCGTCGCGATCGGCGGTGTCCGGACAGGCGGCTGCGTCCGGCGTGCTGCGTCCCGTGCGCGAGCTCAAGGGATTCGCGAAGGTTGCGCTCGCGCCGCACGAGACGAGGACCGTGCGCATCGCCTTCGACCGCTACACGTTCCGTCATTTCGCCGCCGCTGCCGGTCCGTCCGGCACGTCCGGCGCGGGGGAGTGGCGCGTCGAGGCGGGCGATTGGACACTCGCCATCGGCCCGGACGCCGCGCATCTGCCGCTGACTGCGACCTATACGATCGCCCTTCCCACCAAGAACGGCGATGCCGAGGCGCACGCCGACGGCACGCTGTTCGGCATGCCGATCATCACCCCCGAGGCGGCCTCGTTCCAATCCGCCGCCGATCCCGCGCTCGGCCACTACCTCAACGGCGACGTCAAGCACGTCACCGACGCCGAAATGACCGCGCTGTTCGGCCATGAGGTCATCGCCCCCGGCAAGCCTGCGGTACTCGGCGTCAACGATCCGATCTCCTCGTGGGCGTCGTCGCGCGGATTCGTCGCGCGCACCATCGCCAACACGCTCGCGAAGCGCGAACGCATGGTGCGTGAGAAGACGGGTGCGCCCGATCTCAACACGCTGTTCATCCTCAATATGCCGCCGCGCGCGATGAGCAAGATGACGCAAGGCATGGTCGATTCCGCGATGGTCGACGCGATCGTGAAAATCGGCAACGGGCGTACGTTCCGTGGCTTGGGATCGCTGATCTCCGCCTACTTCCGCAACCAATCCGCCAACAAGCGCACCGCAAAGGAGCTGAACCATGACTGACACCGCGAACCCCACGCCCACGCAGGCCCCCACACCCGCCGAACTCGCCGCGATGGGCCCGGTCCGCCGCTGGATCGCCACCCACCCGACCATCTGGGAGTTCATCCTGTTCAACGTGCTGTCGAACATCTCCACGATCGCCCGATTCGTGGTCACGTGGATCGGCACCGCGGTGTTCGTCGGTGCTCTGGGACTCACCGCGCCGTTCCACTTCCTGATCTTCAACTATCCGGAAAGCGGCAACGGTCTGGGCGGATTCCTCACGTTCCTCACCGCCGAGGTGTTGGCGCAGGTCGTCAACTTCTTCGTGCAGATGAAGTGGGTGTTCAAGTCCGATTCCAGCTTCCGCGACGCCGCATGGAAGTACGCGATCCTCGCCGTGGTGAT
Organism: Bifidobacterium sp. UTCIF-38; assembly: GCF_006454495.1. Classification (NCBI taxonomy): domain Bacteria; kingdom Bacillati; phylum Actinomycetota; class Actinomycetes; order Bifidobacteriales; family Bifidobacteriaceae; genus Bifidobacterium; species Bifidobacterium sp. UTCIF-38. Next base: position 57,671 of record NZ_JFAL01000015.1, read on the forward strand.
CGTCGTCGTCAACCTCGTGCTGCCCGGCTACGTGACCGCGCTGTGCCAGGGCTGGGGCATGAACGCCGGCATCGCAGGCACGATCGCCTCCGTGGTCAACACGCTGCTCGCCGTGGTCGTCAGCTACCCGATCCTCAAGTTCTGGATCATGCCCAAGGGCAAGTAGGGTCAGTCGGGTGACCCGTTTTCTGGCTCACGGGGGCTCTCTCCCCCAGTCAGCTTGGCGCTGACAGCCCCCCTCGTCAGAGGGGGCTGACTACTGTTCACGGAATGAGGACGGTCAAGGTGAACCAGTGGTCCTCGGCGTGGATCGACACCTCGCCGCCGTACTGCGCGGCGATGTGTCGGATCGACTTCACGCCGAACCCGTGCCGCGACTTGTCCTGTTTCGTGGTGCGCAGGTTGCCCGCCGCATCCCGGCTCAGCGGCGTCGAATCGTCGAAGTAGTTCTCGACGCGGATCACCGTGAACGCGCCCTGCCGGTACAGGGCGAGGCGGATCAGCCGCTGCTGAGGGTCCGCGAGCCGCGACGTCGCCTCGATCGCGTTGTCCAGCGCATTGCCGAACAGCGTGGCGATGTCCATTGACGACATGTTCGATTTCGCGAGCAGCGACCCGTCCGCCACGGCGGTGAACGTGATGCCGCGTTCGTCGCACGCGCGCGTCTTCGTCGTCAGAATCACGTCGAGCACCGGATTGCCGGTGTGCTGCTGCGCGCTGTACTCCGCCACGGATCGCTCCAGCTGCTCGAATCCGGTCGCCGCATGCTGCGGATCGACCTCCGCACGCAACGCGGCGATCTGATGCTTGAGATCATGCGCAAGCCGTCCGATCGATTCGAGATTCTCCTTCGATGCCAGATACTCCTGATGCTGGCTCTCCAGCTGCGCGTTGATCGAGGCGAGCTCCATGTTCGCCGCGAGCCGACGCGCCTGCTCCTGCTGCGCGTACAGAATCGCGAAACCGCAGAAATCGACCAGCGTGCGGATGTAGAACACCTCCTGACCGATGCGCCCGGAGAACGGCGTGTTCGTCGAGACGAAACTCAGATTGCTCATCGCGAACGTGACCAGCGTGATCGCCACCGTGCCCACCGCCAGCTGCGGGGTCACGGTAGTCGGCTCGTCACGGCTGAAATTGCCGCGTTCCACGAGCCACGCGACGCCGAAGCACACCGCGTACACGACGATCAGCGTCACGAGGGAGACCGAGATCGACACCCATTGCGGCGGATCGTCGACTCCCGCGGCCGCGCGCAGGAACGTCGCCAACTGCCAGTGCAGCGACGCCACCAACTCCGCGAGCACGAACGCGCGGGCCCCGATGTACAGGCCCTCGCGCTTGCCGGTGCCGGCCCCCAGCAGCACGATCGCGAACATGCCGCCGAACGCGAGCAGCATGCCGATGATCCAGAACCAGATCGGCATCATGCCGTCAAAATACTGGATCGCGATCATCGCCGGCAGACCGATCGACGCGACCGCGACCGTGCGGCGCATCGGCACGCTGCGGTGGATCACCGCGAGGTACATGACGCACGCCAGCCATTCGCACGCCGCCGTATACAGGCGCGGGATGTCCGGCAGGGCGTTCGTGATCGTGTTCATCGTGTTCATCATGTCCATCAGGCTGTCCGTCACATGCCGCCGGTCCTGCCGGTTGCGCCGGTGCCGCCGGTCCTGCCGGTTGCGCCGGTGCCTCCCATGTACTCGGCCAGCGCGGTCATGAACGCCTTCTTACGCGGGCGACTCACGCGCAGGCGCTCGCCGTTCGACATCACGCAGTCCTGATCCTCCATGCCGCGCACATGCCGCAGATTCACCAGATAGCACGAGTTCGAGCGGAAGAAGTCACGCGCCTCCAGCCGCTCCTCGAACGACTTCAACGTGCCCGTCACCGACAGCTTCCCGTTCAGCGTGTGGATGATGATCGTGTGCCGGATCGACTCCACATAGAGCACGTCCGCCAGCTCCAGACGCTGCTGGCGCCCGCCCGCCTCGATGAGCATCGCCTCATCCGCACGCCGACGCACCATGTCGATCGACCGTTTCATCTCCTGCTTGAACGCGAACCACGGCACCGGCTTCAGCAGATACGACAGCGCTCCCACCTGATAGCCGTTGATAGCGTACTGCGGTGCCGCGGTGATGAACACGATCACGACCGAATCGTCGCGCTCGCGGATGCGCCGCGCCGCCTCCATGCCGTCCATGCGCTTCATCTCGATGTCGAGCAGCAGGATGTCGTACACCGGCCGGTACTGTTCGACGATTCTCTCGCCGTCGTCGAACACGGACACGGTGAATCGCACGCCGTCCACGTTCTGACCGGGCTGCCCGCCGTCCTGGCTTTCCGCCTGATAGCGATTGAGATAGTCCAGCACCTGCTGGCATGCGGTGGCGTCGTCCTCGACCACCCCGACACGAATCTCGCGCATGCGAACCTCCTCGCGCATCCCTCGCATCCCTACGCTTCGATTGTATCGGTTGATCTTCATCTTCGTTACCTTAACGTGATGAAATGATCGCCATGTTGAAATAGCATGCTGATACTTTCCCGGAAAAGTATCAGCATGCCTTGCTGAGGTTTTCGTGATCATATTTTTGATCGGGGTTATTGGACATATGATTCCATTGGTGATACAGGTAAAAATACAGTGACTTCTAATCCACCTCCACGTCGGGGATGCATAACCAAATGTCCATGATGCATCATCACAATTTCTTTCACTATAGATAATCCTAATCCATGATGTTTAGTGGTAGGCTCTGTATGTATGTTTATTCTATTGCCATTTCCTCTATTAAAAGGGGACAGTAATTCGTCCATATTTGTATTGGAAAGATCGATTCCGGTATTGGATATTTGCAACATTGCGTAAGTCTTACCTTCGTATGTACCATTGCAACATACTTTTACCCATATTTGCGGATGAATGGGCTGATTGTGCTGTATGGAATTTGATATTAAATTTGTGACCATCTGTTTGATCAGAAGCCTGTCGGCAAGGATATGAACATTTTCAAGATCAACGAGAATCTGTATGTCCTCTGTTATGAGTTCTTCATTTTCGTGAAGAACTATACGAATTATTTCGGAAATATCAATGCGGCTTAGATCGGTAAGATCTAGTTGCTGTATTTTCGACAGTTCTAGTAGGTGATTGACGATTTCAGCTCCAGAACGATTCGATTCTAAAGCTTTTTCTACAAAAGGTTGGCATTGCTTATCAAAAAGATGATTGTGCAATGGAATTTCCAATGCTGTATAAGTGGCTGCAAGTGGATTCTTCAACTCATGTGAAGCATTCGCAATAAACTCCTTCTCTCGTGCGATCGCATTGTTGAGATCCTCTAACATAAGATTGTATGCTGAAGCAATAGTGTACGCCTCATCATTTTCATATGAAATAACGATAGGTTGTCTTTCCAATCCAGCGTCAGAGGCGGTAATCTGAGAGGCCACGCTATTGATTCTTCGTTGTGTCTTAGTGGTAATAATCCAAGTTATTCCTCCAGATAATAGTCCAAAGGCAATGATGGGGGCTATGCTTACCGCTAATATCAGATCCCTGGTTATTTTGTCTCCTTGTTCCATAGTTAGCGTTAAAGCGTCTTTACTGGAGTCATATCCAGCGGAAACGTAATCCTTGTCGGCTTCGGGAGGAATGGCTTGCGAATTCAAACTATGTTGTTCATCGGCCTCTTCTGCCTGGGTAAAAGATTTATTTACGGTCACCGTTTCCAGTTGCCGGTTCACGACATAATACGTCATGGCAGTCACCACTCCAGTAAGCATGAAGAATGCGATGACGATCGTGGTGACCAATCTTCTTCTTGTAGACCACTGGAACGGTAAATGCGGTTTCGGATGGCTGGAATGGTTCTCATTCAACGAAGGGTATTCCAGCTTTTTCATGATATGCGATATCCTTGCCCGGGAACGGTCTCAATGAAATCAGTAATTCCGATTTTTGTGCGAATCGAATAGATTGTGGTCTTGACGATTCCTCTCGTATGAGCATGATCATCCTGCCAAATCTCACGATATAGGCGTTCTGCGCTAATCACCGCACCTCGCGCCTCAATCAGCGTCCTCAATACGGCAAGTTCTCGTTTTCCAAACTTTAGTTCTGCGCCGCGAACAGTGATGGATCCGGTTCTGAAGTTCGCAGAAAAGTCACCCCGGTTGTAGACCATGTCATTCACCATGCCCAAACGTCGCCGCACCGCATTAACTCTGGCCAGCAGTTCGGCGTATTCAAATGGTTTCGTCAAATAGTCATCTGCACCAAGATCAAGCCCGTTGACTATGTCTTCGGTTTGAGACGCTGCGGTCAACATGAGAATGTGTATGGGATCACGCCGTTCGCTTAACCTCTTAGCGATTTCGTCACCATGTATTCCAGGAAGATCGCGATCAAGTATCAGCATGTCCCACTCCCCGGGATTCAGCTCCTCCAGAGCATCCCGACCATCGTAAACAGCTTTTGCCTCAATGTCTTCCATGGAGAGTCCCATCCGTACCACATCAGCGAGATTGGCGTTGTCTTCGACAATTAGAACCTTCATTCGGCCAGCTCCTTTCGCGAAACAATGCGCACACCATAGCATTCGCACCCAACTTGGTCAGAAATCGGTCAGGTTCAGTCAGTAGCGGGTCAAAACTCATCTCGCCAGCCATACACGTCGTAGCTTTGACTCCGGCTGGACGGACTTCCCCGTGGCAGCCTCTTTTGCAAGAGAAAGGAAACAACATGATGAACATGAAGAAAAGAGTCATGTCCGGTGTACTTGGCGCAGCACTTGCCTTGACCGGATTTGCCGGTATCACGGCGCCGGCGATGGCAGTGGTCGGCAACGGCTCATACATCAATGCAGCATAGAATCTCACTTGGGCTAACGCATACAACACAGCAGGGAACAACGGATACGCACGAGCTGAAGTCGGACGTATCGTGAATGGCAAGAAAGTCGTCTACTACAACGGCTGGAAGCACGGATACGCTTATGCGTCCTCCACCGCTGGATCCTCTTGGTACGCCCGCGGAATGCTGAAGTAACTTTCATACTGTGCTGGCATTCCATTCGATAGCTATTCGTATGGGACGCCAGCACTTTCTTTTTATGCATCAGAGTTTTGAAAGGGACGCATATGTCAAAAGATACGTTGCGCGTGGTTGCGGCTGCCGGTGTGTTGTCGGTGGTGTTGGGTTTGGGGGCGTGTTCGATGTCTGGTTCCGGGAATGCCGGCGCGTCGAACGGTGGTTCCTCCTCCTCGTCTTCGTCGTCTTCGACATCGGCGTCGTATGAGGCGGAATTGAAGCAGGCGTTGCAGTCGGCGTCGAACGATTTCGAGCGCGGTGTGTTGGAGCGCGCGGTCAAGGCCGGCAGGATCAGCGAGTCGGATTACCGCGAGGCGAACGAGAAGTACCAGGAATGCATGGCCGCCAAGGGTTATGACGTGGAGTTCGACACGGACCAGTCCACCGGGTTGATGCAGGAGCACATGAACACAGACGACAACTACGATTCGGCCAAGGCGAACGAGGACAGCATGGCGTGCGCAAAGGGCACGAACCTGCAGATCCGCGATCTGTACGAGCGAATGGCGCAGAACCCGTCGAACGCGGACGAGATCGAACTGGTCGTGGGTTGCCTGAAACGACGCAAGCTGGTGCCTGATTCGTTCACGAAGCAGGATTACCTGACCGAGATGGACAAGCCCGAGGGGTCGTCGAAGCTGGACACGTCGTCGGACGCGTTCTCACAGTGCCTGGCGAACCCGAGCAAGTAAGAGGGGAGTGGCGTTCGTGTTTCGATCGAAGACGAAGGATGGCCGCAAGCGTCGGCGGGTGGACGGTGTGGGATTCGTGGCGGCGTGTATGGCTGCGTGTCTGGCGGCGGGCATGGGCTTGGCCGTGGGGGTGGAGCGGATGGTGACGCCACCGTCCCTGTCGGCTTCCACGGATGCGGGGAGTCTCGCGTTGGGATCGGAGGAGTTCGATGACGCGCGTTCCCTGAACGTGGACGTGACGACGTCGCCGGCCAGCGGGGTCACGTTCCCGGTGTCGGGCAGGGTCACGTTCGCGTCATGCCCCGCGGACGGCGTGGTGCGTTCGGGTTCGCACGAGTACGACGTGGACGGCGTCCCCTTGGTGAGCCTGCATACCGACACTCCCCTGTATCGTGATCTGGCGTACGGGGACAAGGGCGACGACGTGAAGGCGCTGCAGAACGAGTTGACCGCGCTCGGCTATGGCGGTTCCCGGTCGGGCGTGTTCGACCGGGCCACATGGGCCGCGTGGCGGCGCCTGTATGCGGCGAACGCCGGCACGGCCGCGGCGGCGGCTGTGGTCCAGCAGGGCGCGTTCTCCCGCGCGTTGGCGGTGTGGCTGCCCGCGCAGGCGATGAGCGTGTCGTGCACGGCGTCGCTGGGTTCGACCGTGACCGGGGATTCGACGGATTCACCAGCGTTCCGCAGCATGGCTGGGGTCGCGTCGGTCAAGGCCGCGTCCCTGCCGGATGGCCGCATCCAGGGCGATCGCGTAGTCGAGATCAACGGCAGGGACTATCCCATCGGCGACGACGGCATCGTGTCGGATACGGCCGCATTGCAGGCGATGGCAGGATGGTCCACGTACACGGGCGCTCGCAAGGACGACGAGGACACCACGAGCGTGACCGTGACCTACAAGCTCAAGAAGCCGATCGGCGTGTACTCGGTGCCCGCGTCCGCCCTCACCGGGCTCAAGGGCAGCGAGGGATGCGTGGTCTCGACCGACGGCGCAAGCGTCAAGGCGCATGTGGCCGGCAGCTCGTTGGGGCGCACGCTGGTCACGATCGACGGCAAGGCGCCCGCGCGCATCAAGGCCGATCCGGGACAGGCGGCGTGCGATGCGCGTTGACCTCGACCGCGTCGGCCACCGGTACGCCGACGGCCCGCTCCTGTTCCACGGCCTGACCGCAAGCCTCATGCCCGGGCATGTATACGCGCTGACCGGGCCGAGCGGCGCGGGCAAATCCACGCTGCTCGGCATCATCGCCGGCTGGACCACGCCCGCCGAAGGCCGGGTGACCTGCCACGGCATCGACTCGATGCGCTGGATCTTCCAGAACCCGCACGGCGTGGCCCAACGCACCGCGATCGACCACGTCAGTCTGCCCCTGCTTGCCAAGGGACTCTCTCGCCACGAGGCCGAGGAACAGGCACGCACGCTCATGGACCGGTTCAACCTGACCCGGGTCGCCGACCGCAGGTTCGCGGAACTGTCTGGCGGCGAGGCCCAGCGACTCATGCTCGCCCGTGCATTCGCGGCCCAACCATCGCTCATGCTCGTGGACGAACCCACCGCCCAGCTCGACATGCACACCGCGTCCACGGTCAGCGAATCCCTCTCCCATATCGCTCGCAACGACACGATCGTCGTGGTCTCCACACACGACCCGAACACGCGCGACGCGTGTACCGACATCATCGACCTGAAGAACTACCAATGAACCACACCACGATGCAAGCAACCTCCGTCATCTCCGAGGCATGGCGCTCCATCACCAGCGGCGCCGCCCGCCTCGCCCCGGCTGTCCTCGCCCTAGCCCTGACCGCCGCCGGCATGGGCGTCATGGACATCGCCGCCGGCTCGGCCATCCTCGACCAGGCAAGCGCATACCGTCAATCCGGTGCCAACATCCTCGTGCTCAACGCGCCCGACGGCATCGACGCGGCATCCTGCGAACGCCTTGCCAGCCTCACGGGCGTCCAGGCTGCCGGCGCGATCCGAGAAACCGATCCGCTCACTCTCGCCGCTCTTCCCGACACCACCACGCCCCTCTACCAGATCACCCCGGGACTGGCCAAACTCCTCGACACGAAACAGGGCACGAACACGACCGGGCTGATCGCATCCCAACAAGTCGCCGAAACGCTCGGCACTTCCACCGGCGGCACGATCGGCCTCGCCGACGGGCGCACCGCGCGCGTCAAGGGCGTCTACCAATACCCCGACGACGGTCGCACTCCCGGATACGCGTACGCGCTCATGGAGGAAACACCCGCCACTGGCACGTTCGACGCCTGCTGGGCCAAGACCTGGCCGCAAACCGACCAGACCCGCAACGCCCTATGGTCAACCCTCACCCCGAACGCGAAAACCACCGGCAACGACGCGCCCACCCTCGGCCAGCTCAACACCACCAAGGGCGACGGCTTCGACGGACAAACCCTCTACCGGCAACGCTCCACACGCATCCTGCCCGCCTTCGGCGGGCTCATCGCCCTCGCCATCGGATACCTGCTCATACGCGGCCGTCGACTCGAAATCGCCTCCGCACTGCACTGCGGCGTTCCTAAACCCGCGCTCGTCACGCAGATCATCATCGAAACCGGCATCACCATCCTGCTCGCCACCGCCATCATCCTGCCAATCGACATGACCACCGCCAGACTCCTCATCGACACCACCGATCGAACCGCCGTCACCCTCAACGCCATCCAAACCACCATCACCACCATCACCGCCTACCTGCTCGCCACCGCCATCACCACCCTCAGCATCAAAGAACGACATCTCTTCACCTACTTCAAAGAACGTTGAGATAGTTCGATGATCTTCACTTCCGGGATTGCCGTTTAATGTAATCAGGGGCGCAAGGTGCTCGTTGAAATGTGCCCGCTTGCTTCCATGCCCGCTTCCATGCCCGCAGTTCGTCAGTGATTTTATGCCGTAGCATCCTTGTTCTCCTTGCAGATGGTGATGGTGTGGCGATTTCCCTTATAAGAGCAGTGCTTAGGGCGCCGTATGTGCAAAATGCCGCAGTTCGAATCGGCGTTTTTGTGCAAAATGCCGCAGTTCAAAATGGCGTTTTTGTGCAAAATGCCGCAGTTCGGGGGAGTGTGATCGGCGATCCACCTCGGATCAGCAGACGCAGTCCAAGCGGTCGAGTGGCGAATCTCAATCGCAATCCGGGAAACAGGACCGAACCGAGCGCCGCCGCAACCGGTACGCAACCATAGCGTTCCTGTGCGCGATCGTGGGGGTGGTATACCCGGCGATCGCACCCGCTGCGTGGGTCGACCCGCGTTGGATACCGGCGGCCCCCTTCGTCACGGCGCTGTTCGCGCTGCTCGCCGTCTCGATCTATGTGCGCAATCGCAGGAACGGCGGTCTGGTCCGTGCGATCATCGCGCTGCTGTGCGCGGGCGGGCTGATGAGCGGGATGATCGAAACGAGCCACGGGTCGATCGTCGTTCACCCGCTCGACGGCATGAACATCTCCGTGCCGGGCGTTATCGACATCACGGCCTCGCAGGGTCCGCAACCATCGGACGGCGAGACCCGTGACACCGTGATCCACGACAATGAGATCGTGCTGATCTATGAGCGGGTGCCGGGGCCGGCCGCGGTGTAGTCGTCCCACAGTCGTCCCAGCTGTCCCACAGCCGTCCGGGTTTCGGGGGTGGGGCTTCACCGTTTGTTCGCTTCGGGGCGTTACTCTGGTGCGCATGGAACTTGAGCCGTTGGTCAGCATCATCATCCCGATCTACAAGGTTGCGCGGTTCCTCGACGCATGCGTGGAGAGCGTGACGGCGCAGACCTACCGCAATCTGGAGATCCTGCTCGTCGACGACGGATCGCCCGACGAATGCCCCGCGATGTGCGACGCGTGGGCCGAACGCGACTCGCGCGTACGCGTCATCCACAAGCCCAACGGCGGCCTGTCCGACGCGCGCAACGCCGGCATCGCGCATGCCACCGGTGACTACATTTACTTCGCCGACTCCGACGACGCCATCGCGCCGAACCTCGTCGAGGACTGCCTCGACGCGATGCGCAAGTATGACGCCGACCTCGTGATGTTCAAGTTCGACACGATCTCCGAGTCCGGCAAGACGCTGCTGTCCGACTACCGTCACAACGATTTCGACCAGGTGCAGGTGCTTACGCCGGTCGAGGCGATCAAGATGCAGGTCAAGGCGGAGATCGACGGCTATTTCTGGGCGTTCCTCGCGCCCGCGTCGACCTATCAGGGCACGGGATTCTCGTTCCCCGTCGGCCGCAAGATCGAGGATCTCTCGCGCATCTGCAACGTGATCGGCGCCGCGACGCGCGTCGTGCGCATCCCCGAAGTGCTCTACCACTACCGCATGCGCGGCGGGTCGATCACCGCCACCGCCGATCCCAAGCTCATGCGCGACTGGATGAAGGCCGCCGACGATCGCGAGGAGTACATCGACGAGCGATTCCCCGAGCTCAAGGGGTTCATGAAGCTCCAGCAGCTCAACTTCTTCGCCAACCTCGACTACGAGACGATGCGTCAGTCGCTGATCGCCGGCCTCAAAATCGACCCCGAGGACGCGGACGCCCTGCGCCGACGCATCGACGGACTGCGCAGCGACGTCGAGAAGGATGACAGCGAGACGATTCCGGACGCGCTGCTCGAACTGCTCGGCATTCTGAAGCTGGCCGTCGCCAACGGGGTGAACGGGCTGGTCGAGGGTGCGGCGATGCCGGTGGGTGCCGTGCCGGTTCGGCCGGGCGCCTCCGGTGGCTCCGTCGCATCCGGCGCGGGGGTGATCGAGTCGACGGGGAAGGACAAGTCGGACGGATCGGACGAGAAGCCGTCGCTGCCCGATCTGTTCCGCGACATGCGCGAGGACTGGCGTCAGATGCGCATTCAGTGGGTCGATGCGATGCAGAGTGCGGTCGAGGAGCGTCAGCGGGATTGAACGGCTCGGCTCGGTCGGGTTGGTTTGGATTGGCGTCGGTCGGGTCGGATTGACGGCGTTCGGCGTTCGGCGTGATGTGTGATTCGCGTCACGTCGAGTAGCCGATTTTCTGTGTGCGACACGCCGTGGCACTTGCGCAAAACGCCTGCGAAAGCGCTTTCCTTGATTTGGTCGTCAGACCGTGTATAGTGAAGCGCAGGCTCGACGGAGGAGTCCGGAGGGTCCGCAATAAGTAAACGCCGAGGTTTGCGGTTTACCGGATGTTGCAGTGATGCGGCGGAAGGTGACGAACGGATCAAAGCACAGTAAGTAAAGCAACCAGTAATCCCTTTACAACGGATCGTGAGGCACGTACCTGCCTCTGAAAGGATGAACAATGGCAGAAGTTATCTTCGACCACGTCACTCGTATCTACCCGGGCAACGACAAGCCCTCCGTGGATGATCTCAACCTCGACATCAAGGACGGCGAGTTCCTCGTTCTGGTCGGCCCCTCCGGCTGTGGTAAGTCCACCACCCTGCGCATGCTGGCCGGCCTCGAGGAGGTCAACAAGGGCCGCATCCTGATCGGTGATAAGGATGTCACCACCATGCAGCCGAAGGACCGCGACATCGCAATGGTGTTCCAGAACTACGCGCTGTACCCGCACATGACCGTTGCCGACAACATGGGCTTCGCCCTGAAGATCGCCGGCACTCCGAAGGAGGAGATCCGCAAGCGTGTCGAAGAGGCCGCCAAGATCCTCGACCTGACCGAGTACCTCGACCGCAAGCCGAAGGCTCTGTCCGGTGGTCAGCGTCAGCGTGTCGCCATGGGCCGCGCCATCGTGCGTAAGCCGAAGGTCTTCCTCATGGATGAGCCGCTCTCCAACCTCGATGCGAAGCTCCGTGTCCAGACCCGTACCCAGATCGCCGCTCTGCAGCGTCAGCTGGGCGTCACCACCCTGTACGTCACCCACGACCAGACCGAGGCCCTGACGATGGGCGACCGCATCGCCGTCATCAAGCTCGGCATCCTGCAGCAGGTCGGCGCCCCGACCGAGCTGTACGACCGCCCGGCCAACGTCTTCGTCGCCGGCTTTATCGGCTCCCCGTCGATGAACATCAACGTGCACCCGGTCGTCAACGGCAAGGCCCAGATCGGTGAGGACACCGTGGATCTGCCGGCCGACGCCGTGAACAAGCTCACCCCGGAGGACGGCGGCAAGATCGTCGTCGGCTTCCGTCCGGAGGACGCTTCCTTGGCTCCGGCCGACGACCCGAACGCCTTCTCCCTGAAGGTCGTGAACGTCGAGGACCTCGGCTCCGACGGCTACATCTACGGCAACATCATCACCGACGGCTCCGCCGCCGAGGAGGCCCAGGTCATGTCCGACCAGAACAAGCTCACCACGGTTCGTGTGAACCCGCGTGCGCTGCCGAAGGTCGGCGAGACCGTCAAGATCAAGATCGATCCGGCCAAGATGCACCTGTTCGCCCCGTCCACCGAGCTGCGCCTCAACTGAGACCGGCTCCACGCCAATCGCTTCCGGTAGTCGACTGCCGCCGGTTCGGTCCCCACGACCGGCCGGCGGTGTCCGCCGGGTTCGCGATTGCCGATTACAGACTTGGCCGAACAGCTGTTGGTTCGGTCAACCATTAAACGAGACGTCTCTCTTCCTCTCTATTCCGTCTCGTTGAAGAAGCCCCGCTATGTTGCGGGGCTTCTTTTTTGCGCGCGATGTTGGTGTGTTATGTAGCGTTGCGTTGCGGTGTGGCGCGGTGTGGCGCCCATGTTTCCTGTGGGGTGTCCCATGGTTCCTGTGGGTGTCCCTGCCTCCCAAGGGGTGCCCCCTGTCTCCCGTGGGTGCCCCTGACGCGGCTCCCCATGGTGTAGTTTCCGGTACCATCGCGCGGTGTCTTTCCCATGAAGCGGTAAAATCCCCATGACGCGGTGACGCAAAACGGCGGAATCATGCGGTTTATGGAAAACGGCTCACCGCGTCATGGGAAAGTCACCGCGTCATGCGTGCACAGACCGCGCGATGGAAGGGCATCGGAGCTTCGTGGAAGGTGCGTATGCCACTGCGTATATCACTGCGCATGTCACCATGGAGGGGCGCATGTCACCGTGAGTTGTTACAGTGCCAATGAAAACTGAATAACGAATTTTTACGCCGTGTATCGTGCGCATCATGCACTTGGCTTCTGTGGTACGGGAGCCGACGTGTTGCATGCGTCGATGGGTTAACAAGGCGTGACCGCATAGTCGTGCGGCACGTTTGCGAACCATCCGATCCGATACCGGGGGATTGCCAGCAACGAAGCCGTGCGGCCCTGACCAGCGTAAGGAAAACCGATGAGCCGACTCAACGGCAATAGCAATGGCAACGCAACAAACGCACCACATGGCAACGTAACCGGCGGCAACGCAACAGGCCCCAAGTCAACCGTCAATACCTCCCATCGGAATCGCCCCGATAGGCCCGGTCACCCCGGTTCCGACGATTCCGCCACGCCCGTACCCATTCCCAACCGCATCGGTAGTCTGTTCGCTGCCGTCATACGCCTGTGCCGACGTGTGCCGATGCTGCCGGTCGTGATCCTCTCCGCGATCCCGATCGCATTGCTGTGGGACGCGAAGCCGTGGGGTTCGGCGCCCTGGGTGAGCGCCCTCGCAACCCGCATGAGTATGAGTATGGGCAGCGGCGACGGCGTGGCCTCCTCCAGTGCGATGCCGTTCCCGCCCGATCCGTCGATCGGCCAGTGGATCGTCGTCGCGCTCGTCGCCTACACGGTCGTCGATACCGTGCGCGGCATGATCGACGACATCCGCCACGGACAGGTCGGCGTCGATCTGCTCGCCGTGATGGCATTGCTCTCCACCCTTGCGGTTGGCGAATACTGGGCCAGCTGGGCCGTCGTCCTGATGATCACCTCCGGCGAGGCGATCGAGGAATACGCGCAATCGAAGGCCGAAGGCAACCTGAACGCACTGCTTCAGGCCGCACCGCGCACCGCGCACGTCTCGAATATGCCCGGTATCGGCGAGGGAACCGGTGACTCTTGGTTCCAGACCGTGCCGGTCGATCAGGTGAAACCCGGCGACGTGATCATCGTGCTGCCGGGGGAGACCGTGCCGGTCGACGGCGAGCTGCTCTCCGGTTCCGCCACGCTCGACCTGAGTGCGATCAACGGCGAACCGGTGCCGCGCGAGGTGTACGCCGGCGCGCGCGTCATGTCCGGCGCGGTGAACGGCGCGACCACGCTCGCGATGCGCGCCACCGAACTTGCCGCCGACTCGCAGTACCAGCGGATCATGGCGCTCGTCTCCGAGGCTCAGGAATCACGCCCCGCGGTCGTACGCGCCGCCGACCGACTCGCCGTGCCGTTCACCGTGCTCTCGCTCGCCATCGCGGGCGTGGCATGGGCGGTATCCGGCAGCCCGACGCGATTCGCACAGGTGCTCGTGCTCGCCACCCCCTGCCCGCTGCTTATCGCCGCGCCGGTCGCGTACATCGCGGGAACAGGGCGACTCGCCGCCGCCGGAATCCTCATCAAAACGCAGGATGTGCTCGAATCGCTGGGGCGCGTCACGCAGATCTTCTTCGACAAAACCGGCACGCTGACCGTCAAGCAGCCGCAGGTCGTGCGCGTCGAACTTGTAACGAGCCCTCGCCCGCGACTGGACGAGGACCACGTCCTGATGTTCGCCGGCGTCGTCGAAAGCTACTCGGTGCACGTGCTCGCCAAGGGCATCGCCGCGGCCGGACGCGACGCGATCGAACGCCTCCACGCCCGCTACGCCGCCGGACAGCGCGCCTGCCCGGAACCGGAGGCGAGCTGGGCGGGGCACGGCCGCGATTATCCGGTCGTCAAACACGTCGAGGAGATCGCAGGCAAGGGCATCGCCGCCGAGGTCAACGGCCACGCTGTGCGCGTCGGACGACTCTCCTTCGCGGCCGCCGGCGACGACGGATTCCTAGCCACCGGGTCCGGGTCTGGTCTTGGTCCGGGTCTTGGTTCGGGCTTTGGCTCGGGGATGCAACAGCCGTCAGCACTCGCCGCCGCGGCTGGCCAGTCCGACGCTTCGGCCGATGCCCAAGCCGGCCTGCGGCGCACCCGCTTCGGCGCGCTCGCGGCCGACGAGATGGCTTCGTACGTGTCGGTCGACGGATCGCTCGTCGGACGCATCGTGCTGCGAGACGTGCCGCGCGCCAACGCGCGTGAGACGCTTTCCGGCCTGCACGCATTGGGGGTCGAGAAGCTGACGATGCTCACCGGCGACAAGCGCGCCTCCGCCGAGATCATCGCCCGCGAGGTCGGCATCGACGAGGTGCACGCCGAACTGTTCCCCGAGGACAAGGTCGCCGCGGTGCGTGACGCCCACTCGCCGGTCACGATGATGGTCGGCGACGGCGTGAACGACGCGCCGGTGCTCGCCGTCGCCGACCTCGGCGTCGCGATGACCGACGGCACGTCCACTGCCGCGTCCGAATCGGCTCAGGTCGTCATCATGAACGACGACATCGCCGCCGTGCCGCGTGCGATCGCCATCGCCCGGCGTACCAGGCGCGTGATGCTTCAGGCCGTGATCCTCGGACTCGCGCTCGCCGTTGTCGGCATGGTCGCGGCCGCGTTCGACCTGATCCCGGTCGTCGTCGGCGCCTTCCTGCAGGAGGGCATCGACGTGGTGAGCATTCTCTGGGCCCTGACCGCCGTCCTCGACCGTGAGTGAGTGGCCGACAGCGAGCCGCCGCCGGCCTCCATCGATCGCATCTCGCCCGGATGGCGGGTCTGGATGGCGTCCGCGATTCATTTCTTAGGCACATTTTGCATTTCTTAGGCAGGTGGCCGTTGTACTGGCGGTCAAGTGTCGGCTTAAAGTGGCCATTTTCCAAGGTGACATCCGATTGATTCGTTGAATGACCTGCCTAAGAAATGCAGAAAGTGCCTAAGAAATGTGAGGAAGACGGCTCTTCCGCGATTCGCCGGCCTGCGATACCCTGTAAGGCGTGACTGAATCTTCGAATACTGCTGAAAACACCGCGAACACTGCGAACGAACTGCGCATCGCCGTGATCGGCGCCGGCCCCGCCGGCGTCTACTCCTCCGACATCTTCCTTCGCCAGCTCAAGAAGCTCGGCACGGAACTCGGCCTCGGCACCGAGGCCCGCATCGACCTGTTCGAGAAGCTGCCGGTGCCGTTCGGCCTGGTCCGCTACGGCGTCGCCCCCGATCACCCGTCCATCAAGTTCATCGCGTCCGCACTCGAGAAGACCCTCGACAACCCGGACATCCACCTGTACTGCGACGTCGAATTCGGCAAGGACGTGACGCTCGACGACCTGCTCGCGCGCTATGACGCCGTGCTCTTCGCCACCGGCGCGGTCAAGGACAAGCCGCTCACGATCCCCGGCGCCGACCTCGACGGCGTGTACGGCGCGGCCAAGTTCGTCGAATGGTATGACGGCTACCCCACGGGCGCGCGCGAATGGCCGCTGACGGCCGAGAACGTCGCCGTGATCGGCGGCGGCAACGTCGCGATGGACGTCGCGCGTGAGCTCATGCGCAACGCCGACGACCTCAAGGCCAAGACCGACATTCCGGACAACGTCTACGAGGGCATCCAGAACAACAAGGCCAAGGTGCTGCACCTGTTCATCCGCCGCGGCGTGGCCCAGGCCAAGTTCAGCGTGCAGGAGCTGCGCGAGATGGAGAAGCTGCCCGGCGTGCAGCTCATCATCAACGAGGACGACTTCGAACTGGACGACGAGACCATCGAGGTCGCCGGCCAGGACAAGCTCACCCGCCAGATGGTCGAGGAGCTGTTCGCCATCCGCGAGATGGCCGAGGACATGGAGGACGACGGCGACGTCGACTTCGAAGGCAACCCGGCCGATCGCAAGTACTACGTCCACTTCAACTCCGCCCCCACCGAGATCCTTGGGTCTGACGGCAAGGTCAAGGCGATCCGCGTCGAGCGTACCGAAACCGGCGCCGACGGCAAGATGCATCGCACCGGCGAGTTCACCGACTACCCGGTCGAGGCCGTGTACCACGCGATCGGCTACAAGCCGGCCGAGGCGCCCGGCATCGCCTACGACGAGCACGGCGCGCATCTCGCCAACGCGAACGGCGACGGCCGCATCACCACGTCGGCTGACGGGGGAGAGGTGCGCGAGCGCCTGTACGCCACCGGTTGGGCCAAGCGCGGACCGGTCGGCCTGATCGGCTCGACCAAGTCCGACGCGCTCGCGATCGTCACGAACATGCTCGAGGACCTCGCCAAGGCCGCGGAAGGTGGCCGCGTGGCCGCCGATCGCGACCCCGAGTCGATCGATCGCCTGCTCGCCGAGCGCGGCATCAAGCCGATCGACTTCGCCGGCTGGAAGAAGGTCGACGCCTTCGAACGCGCCGAGGGCGCCAAGGAGGGCCGCGAGCACAAGAAGGTCGTCGAACCCGACCAGATGCGTGAGCTCGCCCACGCCTGATCTGTTCTTTCCCTACGGGGCTGGGTAGCTGGGCCTGGATCCGGCCTTAGCTCGGTCCCAGCCCGGTTCCGGTCCAAGAACGGGCCTTGGTTTCGTCCGATCCTACGGTATCGGACGAAATAGTCCCGCCGGGTCGGCTGTTTTCGTTTGATCCTATAGGATCCGTCGATGATGTGCCCCTGTGGCTGCTTGGTTCGGTGGATCCTGTAGGATCGGACATTTTGTTCCCTGCCAGTTCGTTGTTTCACATCCGGCATACGTCCAGCTAAAACTCAGCTCGTGAATTTAGTGTGTGCCTTATGGACGGCAATTTGCGAGTGCACGGCCATTTCAATGGCCTGAAGACGACCCTCCTGTTCGGGTTGATGTGGGGCGTCATCATGCTCATCTGGTGGGCCACCGGCGGCTCACGAGGCACCCTCGGCATCTATATCGTCATCGGACTGGTCACCACATTCGGCTCCTATTGGTTCTCCGACAAGCTCGCCATCGCCTCGATGGGCGCACGCGAGGTCAGCGAGGCGGAGGCCCCCACCCTGTACAAGATCGTGCGGGAACTGTCGGCCAAGGCTGGAAAGCCGATGCCGCGCATCTACATCGCGCCGACGATGAGCCCGAACGCATTCGCCACCGGGCGCAATGAGCGCCACGCGGCGGTCTGCTGCACGCAGGGCATCCTCAGAATCCTCAACGAGCGTGAGATCCGCGGCGTGCTCGGCCATGAGCTCATGCACGTGTACAACCACGACATCCTCACCTCCGCGATCGCCTCGGCGATGGCCACCGTCATCACGTATCTCGGCTACTCCCTCATGTACTTCGGCGGCGGCACCTCGCGCGACGATCGCGAGAATTCCTCCGGCGGCCTTGGCCTGATCGGCGTGCTGCTGAGCATGATCCTCGCGCCGGTCGCGGCATCGCTCATCCAGATGGCGATCTCCCGCACGCGCGAATACGATGCCGACGAGGACGGCAGCACGCTGACCGGCGATCCCGAGGCGCTCGCCTCCGCACTCAACAAGATCTCCTACGGCGCGCAGACCACGCCGATGCGTAAGACCGCAGGCACGCAGTCGGTGTCCGCGATGATGATCGCGAACCCGTTCTCCGCGGCCGGCTTCTCCAAGCTGTTCTCCACGCACCCGCCGACCGAGGATCGCATCAACCGCCTCATGCAGATGGCGCAGGAGATGCGAGCCGCGCAGGCCGGACAGGTCTACGGCGGCATGAAGGCGACGCCGCAGGTGCGCTATTAGTCGCAGTTGTCAACTGTCAACTGTGCCCACTGTGTGACACCACTGTGTGACACCACTGTGTGCTCGCTGTGTCCACGGAAGCCATAGAAACGCCTCGAAAATGACGAAGACCGTTGGAATTCCAACGGTCTTGAGTGGAGCGAATGACGGGAGTCGAACCCGCCTCTACAGCTTGGGAAGCTGTCGTTCTACCGATGAACTACATTCGCGAAGGGTGCGTCTTTTGGACGCGAGCCACTAGTGTACCACGGCGGTGAGCCGCGGTACCGGCCGTCTCATTAAGCGGGACGCACTCAGTTCTTCAGTTCGAGCTTAGGGCTCATCTCGATGAGCTGCTTGACCGTCACGAACTCATAGCCCTGTGCACGCAGATCATCGATGATGCGCGGCAGCGCCTCGATGTCCTGCGTGCGGTCGCCGCCGCCGTCGTGCATGAGCACGATCGCACCGTTATGCGCATGCTGCATGATGTTGTCGTGGATCGCGTCCGCGCCCGGACGCTTCCAGTCGAGCGTGTCGATATCCCACAGCACGTTCATGTCGATCAGGTCGCCCGCATCCTTCCACTGCTGCACGCCGAACGCGCCGTAGGGGGAGCGCAGCACCTTCGTGTCGACGCCCGACGCCTCCTTGGTCGCCTCGAATCCCTTCGTGATGTTGTCACGCAGTGCATCGCGATTCAGCTTCGGCATGTTCGGGTGATCGTAGCTGTGGCTCGCCACCTCGTGTCCGTCGGCGACCATGCGCTTCTCGGCCGAGGCGAACTCCTTCGACTGCTGCCCGAGATCGAAGAACGTGGCCTTGACGCCCTTCGACTTGAGAATGTCGAGCATCGGCACGCTGTACTGGCTCGGTCCGTCGTCGAACGTCAACGCGATCACCTTCTTGCCCTCCGGACGCGGACTGTACGCGCGCACGATCATGTCCTCGGGCTTCGTCGTCACGCCCTTGTCGATCTTCTTGCCGGACTTCTTGCCGACCCATGTCTCGGCGACGCCGTCCTTGCCGTGACGAAGTCGCACCTGGATCGTGCCGCCCCTGAGATCGACGTCGGCACCGTACGGTTCGGCGCGTTTGATGACGGTGTGCGCCTCGGTCACGTCCGCGCCCGAGTCGACGGTCACGTCCGCGTGATCCGGCACGACCATCTTCGACCAGTCCGATTCGGGGATGGCCTGGCCTCCGATGGCCGGCACGACCGCCTTGCCGCCGTGATCGTCGAGCACCGAGCCGTCGATGGCGAGCAGGCGGCCGCGTTTGGCGCCGAAATCGTCGTTCTTCTTAAGCAGCTTGTCGAGCGTCGTGTCGACGCGCGTGCGGACGACCTGATTGTTGACGGTCACGTTGATCGGACGCCAGTGGTCGTCCCACATCCACGAGAATCCGGCGGCGAGCCCCGCGATCAGTCCGAGTGCGAGGATGACGAACATGGTGCGCATCCACAACGGCATGCGACGGCGCATACGGACCGCGGCGTCGAAGGACAGCTCCTCCGGGGCGCCGGGGGTTCCGGGAGTGCCGGCGTCCCCGGCGGAGGGGGCGCCTTCGGGGATCTGCGTGCTGCGGGAATCCCACGTGTTGCGGGTCGGCCCATTCCACGCGTTGGGATCGTGCGAATCGTGCATGACACTCTCCTTAACCATGCTTATTACCGTCGCTCATTTTATGGTTGATTGGCGTGCGCGTGTAATCCGAAAGTAATGCTTTTGCGTAGATTCGCAAGGTTGTTCAAGCGCGCAAAACGGCGGTATGAAGCCGAAATCTAAAGGTACTGCGGGTGTGAGCGTTCACTGGAATTTCACTGGGGATACTCGCGGTGCGTTGACGATGCATGGCGATCATCATCTAATCGTCATCTGATGAGAGTGTCGGTGATCACTATGTGGTCGACGGATTAACCCCTCACTGTGCAAAGTGTCTGTGAGGCAACGCACACATGATTTGTGAGCGACGCGTGAAGCCGCGTCACCGCGACGCGGGATAATGGAATCATGACTATCGCAACGCCAGAACGCTATGCAGAGATGCTGGATGCCGCCCGTCGCGGCGGCTATGCCTACCCCGCGATCAACGTGACGAGCACGCAGACCCTGAACGCCGCTCTTCAGGGCTTCGCCGAGGCCGAATCGGACGGCATCATCCAGGTGTCAGTCGGCGGTTCCGCATACTTCTCCGGACAGGCGGTCAAGAACCGCGTCACCGGATCCCTTGCGTTCGCGGCGTTCGCGCATGAGGTGGCCAAGCAGTACCCGAACATCACCGTCGCGCTGCACACCGACCACTGCGCCGAGCAGTACCTCGACGAATGGGTCCGTCCGTTGCTTGCATACGAGGCCGACGAGGTCGCGCACGGCAAGGAGCCGACCTTCCAGTCGCACATGTGGGATGGTTCTACGGTGCCGCTGGAGCGCAATCTCGACATCGCCGAGGAGCTGCTCGACAAGTCGCAGGCCGCGCACACCGTGCTGGAGATCGAGATCGGCGCGGTCGGTGGCGAGGAGGACGGCCAGTCCGCCGCGATCGATGACAAGCTGTACTCGACGCCGGAGGACGGCGTGAAGGTCGCGCAGCGTCTGGGACTGGGCGAACGCGGCCGCTACATGGCCGCGTTCACGTTCGGCAACGTGCACGGCTCGTACAAGCCGGGCATGGTCAAGCTGCGTCCGGCACTGCTTGGTGAGATCCAGAACGAGGTTGCGCAGGCGGTGCTCGACGGTCGCGTGGCGTCCGCCGCAGGCGCCGTCGACTTCCCGGCCGGCAAGCCGTTCGAACTCGTCTTCCACGGCGGCTCCGGCTCGACGCCCGAGGAGATCGCCGCCGCGGTCTCGTACGGCGTCGTGAAGATGAACGTCGACACGGACACCCAGTACGCGTTCACGCGCGCGATCGCCGGTCATATGTTCGAACACTACGATGCGGTCCTGAAGGTCGATGGCGAGGTCGGCAAGAAGAAGTTCTACGACCCGCGCTCGTGGGGCAAGAAGGCCGAGGCATCGATGGCGCAGCGCGTCGTCGAGGCATGCCAGGAGCTCGGCTCCGCCGGCCGCGCCCTCAAGTAGCGGCCCGCCCTGTTCACCGTCTTATCGTCCGATCCTATAGGATCGAATGTTTCCGAGCCTCCCGTGCCACCTCAATCGTCCGATCCTACGGTATCGGATGTTTTGGCTCCGTTTGGAGACTGCAAATCGCCCGTTCCTATAGGATCGGGCGTCTTGTTCCTGTGGGATCGGACGCCTCTTGGCATCGTATACGGGTATGGGATAGGCATGGGCCTCTCATATGTGGAGTCACATGTGGGGGCGGGGGTGGCGGAACGCGATAAACGTGGTGCCACGCCGGCACATCGCCTTGTACCGACTCCGGCATCGCCTTGCATTAAAGCCGGCAACACCCTGTACCGAATCAGTATTCGGAACACACGAACCCGGTGAATGGAGTGTGCCTGCCGAGGTTCGGACGAGGTACGTTGGCAGCTGTCAGACGCTGCTCGAACGGGGTGCGATTGCGTACATGCGTCATCTGGAAACGGATGATCGGAATATTGAGCATGTTGATTTCCGTCTCACGATCCTTCTCCCGCATCGTGACGGTGACAATGTCGGAACCGCCTGTCATAGCGGGGTTTACGTATTTCTCACGACCGTCCAACTCTCCGACGACCAGTGATCCATCATCTCGCGTCCATGTGAAATCGGCGTAGATCGCACCTCCGTCGATGGGACTGATGAACTTTCGCTGGCACTGTGGCTGTGCGAATCCCATCTCCAGGGCAACGGCAAGTGATATGGCCTCGCCGCCGTTCGTGCACATCGGATCGACGTGATCCGCCACGAATTTGGCACGGGGCAGTCCCCGTTTCCTCTGCTGATTGAGGCAATAGTTCTGCAAGGTCGATGCCGGATTGCCTGTTGCTCGGAGTCCCATGGTGCAGATGGACATGGCGTTCGGGAAATCCAGTGTCCGAGCGCAATCGAACATGGTTTGTTCGGGGGAGGTGACGTGTATGCCGTCCACCAGCATGATGTGGCGATCCGGCGTGTAATGAGCTATGACCGGTCCTCGTCGTCCCGCTTGGTGGGAGTCCGCTACGGCGATATGCACGTATCGTTGCAGATTCATGCTTGACGTATAGCGATGGATGGCCGCGGCCGAGACTCCGGACAGTACCCAATCAGGATGATCCTGACATACCGTTCGGAGTCGGTATGCGATGCGATCCCTGTAGGACAACGAATCCCATAGTGTTTTGCGTGTGAAGCATCCTTTGGCCGGCATGACCAGCTCACCTGCGGACACGCGTCTGGTGAGCAGCTGCAGGTCTCCTGATCGTTCTGTTCTGGCGAATGTGCGTCGTTGCTCCGCTTGCGTCAGCAACTGTTCGACTCTGATGTGCTGTTTCATGACTGTGACGATAAAGGACGTATGCGCAGTTGCATAGTCGTCGCGCCAATGTGGACGAAACCCTCGTGAATCTTCACAATTGCACGGATCGTACGGGCTGATTGCTGTCTGGGTTCTTTCGGGTACGGTGTGCCGGAATATCGTCCGATCCTATGGGATCGGATGTTATAGGGGCCTGTATTCGGCTTGAAACGTCTGATCCTATAGGATCGAGCGTTTTACCTTTGCACGGGGGACCTGAATCGTTCGTTCCTATAGGATCGGACGATTTGAGGGCGGTATGTGGGGTGGGGAGAGTGGATGGTGAGTGGGCGTGGCGTGAGACTGCGTCGGGGGCGGGTAGAGGGCGTACGGTAGGCTGTTTCGCGGCGGAATCGAGCGTATGCGGAGGTGCGTTATGCCTGGAATTGTGTTGATCGGTGCCCAGTGGGGAGACGAAGGTAAGGGTAAGGCAACCGATCTGATCGGCACGAAGGTCGACTATGTCGCGCGTTTCAACGGCGGCAACAACGCCGGCCACAGCGTGGTTGTGGGCGATGAGTCCTACGCGCTGCACCTGCTGCCCTCCGGCATCATCAACCCGAACCTCACCCCGGTGATCGGCAACGGCGTCGTCGTCGATCCTGAGGTCCTGTTCCAGGAGATCGACGGCCTCGAGGCCCGCGGCATCGACTGCTCCCACCTCAAGGTGAGCGAGGCCGCGCACATCATCGCACCGTATCATCGCACGCTCGACAAGGTCACCGAGCGCTTCCTCGGCAAGCACAAGATCGGCACCACCGGCCGTGGCATCGGCCCGGCCTACGCGGACAAGATCAACCGCGTCGGCATCCGCGTGCACGACCTGTTCAACGCCGAGCATCTGCATGACAAGGTCGAGGCGAGCCTGCACCAGAAGAACCAGATCCTCGTCAAGCTGTACAACCGCCGCGCGATCGACGTCGACCAGACCACCGACGAGCTCCTGAAGCTCGGCGAGCGTCTCAAGCCGTACGTCGCCAACACCGGCCTGATCCTCAACAAGGCGCTCGACGAGGGCAAGACCGTACTGTTCGAAGGCGCGCAGGCCACGATGCTGGACGTCGATCACGGCACCTACCCGTTCGTCACCTCCTCCAACCCGACCGCCGGCGGCGCATGCACCGGTACCGGCGTCGGCCCGACCAAGATCAATCGTGTGGTCGGCGTCTCCAAGGCGTACGTCACCCGCGTGGGCGAGGGCCCGTTCCCGACCGAGCTGTTCGACGAGTCCGGCGAGTGGCTGCGTCAGCAGGGCCACGAGTTCGGCGTGACCACCGGCCGTCCGCGTCGTTGCGGCTGGTTCGATGCGGTCGTCAACCGCTACGCCAGCCAGGTCAACGGCCTGACCGATCTGGTCCTGACCAAGCTGGACGTGCTCACCGGTCTGAAGGAGATCCCGATCTGCGTCGCGTACGACGTCAACGGCGAGCGTCACGACGACATGCCGACCGATCAGGCCGCGTTCGCCGCCGCCAAGCCGATCTACGAGACGATGCCGGGCTGGACCGAGGACATCTCCAACTGCCACAGCTTCGACGAGCTGCCGGCCACCTGCCAGGCGTACGTCAAGCGCCTCGAGGAGCTGTCCAACTGCCGTATCTCCGCGATCGGCACCGGTCCGCAGCGCGATCACATCATCTCCATCCACTCGCTGATCGACTGATTCGACTGCGCAGGCCGCGGCCGATCGCCGACTGGACGTGAGTCACATGCCCGAATATTTCGCCGAACCGGATCCCTCCACGCAGGAGATGACCGCCGCGCACGCGCGCTCGTACGCGGTGGCCGCACCGCATCCCAAGGGGGCGGCTGCGGCCGAACGACCTCCGCAGATTCCGCTCGCGCCGGTCAAACGCGTGCAGGCGCAGTTCAATCCACTCGCCGACGGCATGATCTATCTGGTCGTGTTCCTAGGCGGCGCGATCGGCACGGCGATGCGGTACGGCCTGTCGCTGGCGTTGCCGGCTCCGGCGGCGGAAACCGGGTTCTTCAGCGCGTTCCATACGGCCACGTTCATCGCCAATATGGTGGCCTGCTTCATGTTCGCCGCGCTGACGGCATACATGTCGCAGGCGTCGTGGATCCGCAAGCGTGTGCGCCAGCTCACCTCGCGCGGCATCGGCATGGGCATGTGCGGCGGATTCTCCACCCTGTCCGCGATGGTCATCGAGGAGCTGACGTCGATCCACGGCAGTCAGATCGGCGGATTCCTGTTCTACATGTTCGTCAGCTTCGCGGTCGGCATGCTCGTCGCCGCGGCCGGCGCATGGCTCGCCACGAGCGTCGCCTCGCGTCGGTCGGCGCGCATCGCGGCCGGCGCGATCAATGCGCGCGCCGGTCACAAGGCGCCGAAGTCGAAGTCGAAGCGCTTCTTCGGGCTGGGAGGGCGTATCGCCGACGATCCGGTCGTGCACGTCGTGGATGACACGTCATCCGTGTTCATCGACGTGCGTTCCTCCGCTCCGCCTACGGGTGACTACGGTCAGCCCGTCCCCGTCGCGCGCACCGCGCAGACGGGCGCGGGCGTGGCCGGCGAGGTTCCGGAGTCGATTCCGGATGCCGCGGCGATCCCGTCATACGAGCCCGCTCCGATCACCGACGAGATCCCGATGGTGGGTGATCCCGCCACCGGAGGCACGCGCGAATCGCACCCCGAGAGCGGTGTCCACGGTGCTGCCGCCGGCAACGAGCGCACGTTCCTGTACCGAGACGCGGAGGAGTGGCGCTGATGACGTTTCTTCTGGTATGCCTATGCGGCGGACTCGGCGCGATGACCCGTTTCGTGGTCAACACGTCGATACAGCGCTGGTGGAACAGGGCGTTCCCGTTGTCCACGTTCGTGATCAACGTGATCGCCACGTTCTGCGCCGGCATCGCCGCTGGCGCCTATGCGAAGGGCGGTGTCGTCGACCACAGCACCTACCTGCTGTTCGTCACCGGTTTCCTCGGCGGATTCTCGACCTTCTCCACCGCCATCAACGAAATGGTCTCCCTGCTGCGCACCCGCAGGTGGGTGATCGGCGCCGCCTATATCGCCGCCACGATCATCATCCCCCTACTCTGCGTAGCCGCCGGCTGGTGGATAGGCT
>NZ_JFAL01000016.1:0-1246 GCF_006454495.1 Bifidobacterium sp. UTCIF-38
CCGTTGCAAACTAGTTTGTTTTGGTTTGCAGGACGGTCTTGCGATCGTCCGCTCCAAGTCTCACGCCGCTTGCGTGGCTGCTTGGTTCGCACTTCACCGGGGTCTGCGTTGCACGACGTGATGCGTCGTTCCGTCTTCCGTCCCCTCCATGCGCGTTTAGGGTCTCCGGGGCACTCCCGGCGACTTTGGATGTTGATGGCCGCGTTCAGGTCGCGGTCGATCACGAGACCGCAGGTCCCGCAATGGTAGGTGCGCTCGCCCAAGGAGAGTTTGGTTTTCACGCTCCCGCAGTTCGAGCACAGTTTCGAGCTTGGATGCCAACGGTCGATGACATGCAGACGCGCGCCGGTGCGCATGGTCTTGTATTCGAGCTGGCGGCGTAGTTCCGCGAACGACGCGTCCTCGATGGCTTTGGCGAGCCGATGGTTTCTGACCATGCCCGCCACGTTCAGATCCTCGATGCCGATGTCCGAGTACGTGTCGGCGAGCCATGTGGTCAGCTTGTTCAACGTGTCGCGGCGCTGATTGGCGACACGCGCGTGCAGTCGGACGACTCGTTCCCGCGCGTGGGCGCGCCGATGCGAGCCGGGTTGTCTGCGGCTCAGCGAGCGTTGCGCCCGCTTAAGACGGCGTTCATTGGCCTTGAGCGTGTGCGGGTTGGCGATCGTGGTGCCGTCCGAGAGCGTCGCCAAGGATTTCACGCCCAGATCGACGCCCACCGCGCCGCCTTTCGGCGGACGTGCCGGCGTCCTGTCTTCGCGTTCGACGGTCAACGCCGCGTACCAGCGTCCCGCACGGCGGCTCACGGTCATGCGCAGCACCCTCGCACCGCCGACGCGTTCGGCGATGTTCTCCATGCAGTGCACGCGGCCGATACGCGGCAGTCTCAACGCCTTCGAGTCACGGTCGATCAGCCCGAAACTCCCGGTCGTGTACGCGAATCTCGGCGTCGTCCTGTCCTTCGATTTGAACTTCGGGAAACCCATTCTGCGGCCCCTGCGTTGCCCCTCACGGCTTTTCGACCAGTTCGACAACGCAGCCGCCAACGCCTCCAGCCCGCTGTTGTACGCCTCCTTGCTGTTCTCCCGCCACCACGGAGTCCCGTCCGAGTCCACGGCCAGCATGTCCTTGTTCACGTTCCACCAGCGGCGCAGCGCGTATAGCGACCACTCCGGCTTCTCCCTGGCCTCCAGCATTTCCTTGACGTGCGCCAATCCCGCGTTGTACGCGAAACGGGCCGCCCCCG
>NZ_JFAL01000017.1:0-4413 GCF_006454495.1 Bifidobacterium sp. UTCIF-38
AGTGCGACAACAGCAGACGCTCCTGCGCGGGCGTCGGGTCAAGCGCCACCTTGACCGCCTCAAGCATCCTGCGCCGCCTTCAACGCGGCCCGTGCCTTGTTCTTCGCAGCGCGCCGACCATATAGGCGTGCGCAGAACGAGGTCAGCACCTCAGTCATGTCACGCACCAGATCATCATCCAGCTCCGAGTCGTCCACGACAACGAGCCGACGCCCCTGTGCCTTCAGCGCGGATTCAACGAGTCCCGCGTTCATGCGCGCCAACCGGTCCCGATGCTCCACGACGATCGTACCCACGGTCGGATCGGCGAGAATGCGGTTGAGTCTGCGCCGTTTGTCGTTCATGCCCGAACCGGTCTCCATGACCACCTGGATGTCGGTCGCGCCCATGCCGATCGCGAACGACTTCAACCGATCCGCCTGTCGTTGCAGATCGGACTTCTGGTCGGACGATGACACCCGCGCATAGCAGACGACGCGAGAGCCAGCGGAGATGTCGGTCTTCTCGTATTTCGGGTCATGGATGAGCCACACGCTACCCGAACGCTCGAACGGAACGGGCATGCGGTTCTCATGGCACCACTTCCACACCGTCTGCTCGTTCAAACCCTCACGGGCCGCCCACTCCTTCGCGCGCATGAACAAAACATATCACGGTAAAACAGAGCAAAGCAAGTAAAAACCATAACAACTGACAACCCTCTAGCCCTTGCCCCTGCCCCTTAGCAAATCCGCACTGACGATCTATTACGACAAACGTAAAGGGGCTGCCGTCTGCTGTGCGCGACCGTAGGCTTGGCCGAACGGCCTTGAGTGTGTCGCGCACAGCAGACGGCAGACCCGCTCCAGCGAAACCGCCGTGATCGACCGTCAGTGCGACCAGACCGCCGCATCCGGGTCGAAGTCCGGGTTGTACCCGTCGTCATCCCCGTCAGCATCGGAGTTGTTCTCGTAGTACGTCGACTCGTCGTCGATGACGCCGGCATCGGCCTCCTCGAGCAGCGTGTCGATGTCCTTCTTGTTGAGCACCTGCTTCGGCAGCACGTTCTCGATGTAGCTGGTCACGGCCTCGCTCATCGGCACGTCGTGGCCGGCCTTCTCCGCGAGGAACCAGCGGTGGTCGAGCACCTCGTGGAAGAACTGCGCCGGTTCGATCTGCGAACGGTACTTGGCCGGGATCGAGCGCACGGTCGGCTCGAACACCTCGCGCATCCAGTCGGTCGCGACGATCTCGAGATCCTCGCCGTCGCGCCACGTGGAGGCGCGGTAGGCGTCGAGGTCGTTGAGCAGTCGACGGGCCTGGTTCTCCTGCACGTCGAGACCGGTCAGGCGCAGCAGCTTGCGGTTCGCGTAACCGGCGTCGACGACGCGCGGACGCACGAGCACGCGCTTGCCGCCCTCCTCGGTCTTCATCTCGAGCTCGTCGACGTCGAAGCCGAGCTCGTTGAGCTTGTTGACGCGCTTCTCGATCTTCCACATCTCGTTCGGGCCGAACTTGTCGGTGTCGGTCAGGGCGCTCCACAGCGAATGGTAGCGGTCGACCAGACGGTTGCCGACCTCGATCTCGTCGACGTCGTCAGGCAGCAGCTTGCCGGAGCTCAGATCCATCAGTTCGCCGATGATGTTCGTGCGCGCCAGATCGATGTCGTATTCGCGCTGGCCGTTGGTCAGGTTGACCTGCAGGTCACCGGTCTCGGCGTCGACGAGGAACGCGGAGAACGCGTCGGCATCGCGCAGGAACAGGACGTTCGACAGGGAGACGTCGCCCCAGTAGAAGCCGGCCAGGTGCAGGCGCACGAGCAGTACGGCGAGCGCGTCGATCAGACGTTCGGCGGTGTCGTGCTGCAGGTTGCGGGCGAAGAGCGCGCGGTACGGCAGCGAGAACTTGAGATGCTTGGTCACGAGGATCGCCTCGAGCGGCTCGCCTTCGCGGTTGTGACGTCCGGTGACGACCGCGATCGGGCGGACGGCCGGCAGTTCGAGCTTCTGCAGGCGGCGCAGGATCTCGTACTCGCGTTCGGCCATCTGACGCGTGATCTCCTTCATCGCGTACACTTCGTCGCCCACGTGGACGAAGCGCACGACGTGGCGGGAGATGCCTCGCGGCAGGTTGGCGAGCAGTTCGGCGGGCCAGGTGGCCAGCGGCTGCTCCCACGGCAGCGTGAACATCTTCGGGTTCGAGCTGGCCGCGGTGATCTTCAGCGCCTGCGGCTCCGGCGTATCGGCGGTGTCGTCCTCCGCCTTGACGCTGGTGGCCTTCGCCGCGCGCGGATCCAGCTGCGAGAGTCCCGACAGGTTCATGGATGATTGCATCTTTGCCTCGTTCCTACGTGTATTCGGCCTTATTTATTCGGCCGCTTCGGCCGCCTTGCGTCGCGCGTTGGCCACGGCGTACAGGCTGATGCCCGCCGCCACGGACGCGTTGAGTGATTCGACCTGGCTGGAGATCGGGATGCCGGCCACGGCGTCGCACGTCTCACGCACGAGACGGCTCACGCCCTTGCCCTCCGACCCGAGCACGACGACCAGCGGATCGGTCTCGAAACCGGTTTCACCCACGGTCTTGTCGCCACCGCCATCCAGCGCCACGACGTAGTAGCCGCGCTCCTTGAGGCTTTCGATCGCCTTGGTCAGGTTGACCACGCGGCACACCGGCAGGTGCGCGGCCGCACCGGCCGACACCTTCCACGCGGCGGCGTTCACCGACGCGGAGCGACGCTCGGGCAGGATCACGCCGTTCGCGCCGAACGCGGCGGCCGAACGGATGACCGCGCCGAGGTTCTGCGGGTCGGTCACGCCGTCGAGCGCGATGAACAGCGGGCGCGCGGACAGCTTCGCGGCCGTGGAGTTCGCCGCCTCCATCGCACGCGACTTCTTGTCCGCGCGATCGGCGAGCTCGGCGAGAGACGAGTACTGGTACGGATCGACCTTGAGGATCACGCCCTGATGGTTGCCGGAGCGGGCGATGCGGTCCATCTCCAGTCGATCGGCCTCCAGCATGTGCAGGCCCTGCGTGCCGGCCAGCTTGACGATCTCACGAGTGCGGTCGTCGTGCTCGATGCGCGACATGATGTACAGCGTGGAGCTCGGCACGCCCACGCGCAGCGCCTCCAGCACCGAGTTGCGGCCGAACACCAGATCCGTGGTGTCCGACGACGCGAACTTGTCGACGCGGCGGCGTGCGGCCAGTCGCGGATCGGCCAACTTGCGGCGATCGGCGACCTTCTTCGCCTTGTATGCCTTGTGATAGACGCGATCCTCGGCCTTGGGCGTCGGTCCCTTGCCGCGAAGCGCGTTGCGATGCTTGCCACCCGACCCCTTGGTCGGTCCTTTCTTCATAACCATAACGGTCATTGTCTCACAAGCCCCAACCGAACGGCGTGGTGGCGCTGTGTTCCTCCAGTTTTTATGCAACTGGGTTGCGCATCCTGAACCGGATTGCTCATGATGTTAGATAGACCGCAATGAATGATGTCAAAGGAGAGGTCTGAATATGTTGCATGGATTGAAAATGGGTGGATTCGCTAAGGTCGTTCTAATCCTTGTACTGGTGATTGGCTTCTCGACGGCTTCGGCTACTGATTACAGAGCCAGTGAGGTGAATGATGTGTCGGTTGCGATTCCCGCGCTCTATACTGGGTGTCCGATATGGATTCCGTGGCTATGCTGATTCAGGATTGCATAGTGTGGCTGGGGTCACTCTGAAATGATACAAGTGGGAATGTGTATGTTTCAGTCCAACGTTTATTCGCTGTTGAAATCGACGATGTTCCTCCCAGATTGCGTATTGCTATGCTATGACGCTTGTGCCCCGAAGACAATCCAAACCGGCTGCCTTGGTCTCCTGACCGTGGGATGTCGGTGACGGTGAAAGTGAGTGTGGAAGTTGTCGTCGTTACCGACATGACATAAGGGAAAGCCGGGTCAGCATGGCGACTAATGTTGGCAAATGTCTCATGCAGAAGATCAATGAGTAATTGCATTCCAGAACTGCCTTCATCAAGAGATGGTAGTACTTCAGGAATGAGTATTTCCCCGCAGAAACCACTGCCAGTGAGCTGTGATTCGCCGTGGCGTACCTCCGTTAGCAAACGATTCCGTCCATCATAGTTATTGGGGGGAAGGTCGGTAATGTTCGAGTTGTCATCAAGCATCCTAATGAGTTGGTGCGTATCCTGCAAGGCAGCTGAAAGCTGTTCATATACGCGGGGCGCTACCTCTTCTTGGGCATCAAGGATCATCAACGCATTGGCGATTTTATTGGATATTCCATCATGAAGTTTACGTGCAAAGAGTGAACGTTCTTGTATGAGAGCTAAATGACGTTCTATATTTCGTTTCTCCTTCTGAATACGAAACATGCTTCCGGTGGCGCTGCTGCCCAAAGCAAGTACAAAAGCAGTGAGGATATCGT
>NZ_JFAL01000018.1:0-36104 GCF_006454495.1 Bifidobacterium sp. UTCIF-38
TCATTGAGGTAGGAGTTGGCAACCAATGCCAGCAAAGCAATTGGAGTTGCATAGTATCCATCATGTTTAGTGATAGATGATAGAATACCTAAAGATACCACAGTAAGGGTAACGGCGACTGTTGGAAGCTTAACAGGGGCAAGCAAATTGCATATGCAACATATGAAAACGGCCCATAGTCCCAATCGAGAGGTAATATTCACGTATACGAGTGATAAGCATGTCGCCAGAGCTATGATTGTTGCAAGAGGAGCATGGAACATGCTTTCGACATAAAAATCCATACCGTATAGAAAAATCGCCGTCATGCTAAACCATAACAGAGGCTTTCTAACGATATGTTTATGCTTGACTCTCATATCAGTTGTTCTGCGATGCATCGACGTATCGCTTCTTTCCGATTGCGAACGTCAAGCTTTTGCATGGCGTGATGTGTGTGAGAAAAGACTGTAGCTTCGGCAATCCCCAGACTGACGGCGATCTCATGGGTGGTGTCGCCGCGGGCATACATGCTTAGTATTTCGATCTCTTTAATACTGAGAGACGGTCGAGTCCTATTGTCTGCACTGGTAAGTTTCTGATGAGATTCCATTGCATTTTGAAAATGTGTGTCATAGGGATTAGACATGCCGTTCGCAGCGTGTCGGATGATTATCGCTGCTTGAGGGGTGAAAATCTGCCTTTTGGACAACAGGGCTTGAGCGCCATTCGCAATGCATCGAGAACGAAAACGTTTCAGCGGGTATGCTGTGACTCCGATGAGTCCGATGGAAGGAGTGCGGGTCCTGATGCGACGGCATAGGTCTGGTCCGGGAATGCCATCCAATTCCATATCGACGATCAGTACGTGAGGTTTCCGGGAGTCGTAGAGGCAATGCTCTATACCGATTTGTGCTGTTTCCGTGATCCAGAGAATCTTGAAATCGGTACTCATGTGCTGTACTGTCGTAGCTATCATGCGTGAGGCGCAGCAGTCATTGTCGATGATGCCTATGTCTATACGAGTGTCTATACGAGACATACTATCTCCATTCCTTTCATTTGTCAATCATAGCGCAGTGCCGAACATGCTCCAATCCAATGACTACAGAAAAACTTTATAGTGGATGCAGGGAAGTACCCTCACTGTATATAATGCAGTTAAAGGTTTGCAGTGGCAGCATTCCGAACGACTTTCGGCAAGACGATGTTTGTCTGTCTGCGCGTGGTCATTGCACCATGCTGGTTAGTTCAATGAAGACTTTCATTTCAAGGATCAAAGATGAATGTGGTAGGAAAGCGAACGGCAGCTGTGTTGCTGGCATCGTCGATTGCGATAATGCCGGTCTCTATGGCCAATGCCAAAGAGTTGAGATTGTGGGAGAAGGAATTGTATGATGGGGATAGCATTTCATTCTCGTTCTGTAATGCTGATTTCCAGGATAACACTATTTCCAGGATAACACTTTCGACTCCGGTACGCAGAATATTGAAGGATGGGTGACGATTTGGGATAACCAGATTGTAGGTGGCGACAGAGCAATCGCAAAAATTTATCGCAATCAGAGACTGCCTTCGTTTGGTCAGCTCAATGCGTCTGATCATGCGACTTGCTATGGCTGAGTTAACTCTTTAATAACTCACCGACTGGGTTGAGGTTGGGGAAGCCGCTTCAGCCTCAACCCATAAAATTTTTTCATTTCGGGATGGTGAATATGCGTAGAAGTATATTTCGTATTTCAATGGTGATGACAGCTGTCATTATGATGGTATTGTCTGGGTGTAGTTCTTCGCAGACAGTTGATGTTTCGGATCCTGTAATAAAAGCGACTTCGGAATTAATGTCAATCGATCCTGAAATTTTACAGGCGCAGAATATTTTACAGCAGCAATGTGCGCGTGGTCTTGGATTTGACGTCCCAATTGACTATTCGGCTATTCCTTCCATACAGGGATATGCTGATGTTGGAGGAATATTTCGAAGCGAGCAAGAAGCGACATCGGTAGGATATGGAATTAAAACCATTTCTATGGATAGTAGAGTATCGACGGTGGACTCTTATCTGGATTCGTTGACTCATGCTGAGCAATTAAGATATGAGAAAGAAGTAAACGGTGATATCAGTGATTCTAAAGAGTTTCTACATAGCTGCGCTGCACGGTCTTATGCTATATTGTTTGGGTCGTACCAACGTTCTAATGAAGTATTGAATACATTTAATGAGCTAATTCAAAATCAGTCGAAATCTGCTCTTGAGGATTCTGATGTTCAAACTGCAATATCCGAAAAATATGTTCCATGCATGGCGGACGCTGGTTACAATGTTCGAGGGCTGAGAGCTGGGGACCTTGCTCGACAACGTTTTGGGACATATCGTGACTGGAATGATTCATTGAGTGATGAGGAGCGAGACATGGCACGTCAAGATTATATGTGTCAGCGTGAAGCGGAATTGATCGAGCATATCGATATCGCTATGGAACGCAATGCCGGTAAGTGGATGATGGCGAATGAAGCTAAGCTGCTCGAACGGTATGAGATATTAGGTGATGCATTACGTAAGGCTAATCAGGTTATCTCAGGTCAGTATTCATTCGATATGTATATTTAGCCAAAGTCTAAGCGTGCAAAGATTGAGGATTAGAGGTGTCTTGATGAGGAGAGGAAAACAAAACCGCAAAGATTATGTATCGTCTACACGTAAGATTAGCTTTGCGCAAATTATTGGTGTTTTTCTATTGGTTGTTATTGCCGTATGCGGAACTGTGCTGACCACATTAAGTGTACAAGAAACATTGAGCGATGAAGTTCAACCATCATCAGTTACGTTGACTACCAAGATTCATCGTCAGACGTTGCAACATACCATAGTTGGAACGCTTCGAACTTTTCCTCATACCGAATTGGATATTATAGGAGAAGGAAAGGTTACTCGTGATGGCCTCAGTAAAGGCGGTGAAGTAGTAGAAGGTGGTGTTATTGGATTTATCAATGAGCGTCCAATCATTCTCATGAATGGTGAGATACCTGCATACCGCACCATCTCTCCAGGACTTCATGGAGTGGACGTTGAGCAATTGCAAGAAGGACTAAAGCGTCTCGGATATACGGTATATGATTCCAAAGGCGTATATGGTGACTCAACGGCATGGGCGTTATATCTATATCTTCATAATCTTGGATTTCCTTCAGTGGATGCTTCTGGTAGAACACTAGTTACAAAGGAGTGGCGTCAAACGGCGTTGCCTGCTCAGCAGATAGTGTTTGCGGAGCAACTGCCACTTCGAGCGCAATCCGCATGCGGTACTAGAGGGCAGATGGTGCAGGGAAATCTATGTCGTCTGGAGAGTGTGGTTCGTGACTATGCCGCGGAATTCGTCACTGCGGACTTTCCTAATGCGGCCGCGCTGGCAGGAAAATCTGTCGTGGTTCATCTGAATGACGGCGTTACGGAGGGTGCGCTGGGCAATGTTTATGACTCACCTTATGCTGATGATGAGACTTTGTCTTCTGTGGAACAACTCGATGAAGAAACTGATTCAGTAAACAGCGAAGTCGATCCCGACATTAACGACAACCACGTTCTTATAGCATTTGATTCTATCGATGTGACGAGATTACCCACTCAGCCGAGTGACGTGAAAGTATCTGTGGTGTTAGAGAGTAGTAAAGAGAATGCTTTTGTTGTTGCTTCGACGGCTGTGAGGCATGACGACCAGGGGTATTGGTTGAAGATAAATAATGACAAAGTGGGGCGAATTAATGTGCAGATCGAACTTTGCTATCGAGGGCAATGTGCTGTATCTGGTGACGGAATTGAGGACGGTGCTACTGTTGTCATTCCAGTTCCGGAAGCAACTAGTGAAGGGATCGAATGATGACCGATTCCACTATGAATGTGTCTGATATCCCATTATTACAGTTTCACAATGTTGGCCGCATATTTCCGCCCCACACCGTGGCATTGCGTAGTGTGTCTTGTTCTGTGTATTCTGGTGAATCTGTTGCTATTGTCGGTGCTTCCGGTTCTGGTAAATCTACCATGCTGTCAATTATGGGATTGCTGGATCGTCCGTCTATTGGCAGCTATCTATTCCAAGGCATCGAGGTCTCAAACCTTACAGCAGGGCGTCGTTGTCGGTTGCGTAGAGATTATATAGGATTCATCTTTCAATCATTTCATCTCATTGAACATCTCACTGTCAAAGAGAACGTATGTTATGCCCTTGCCATTAAGGGGATACGCGGTGAGCAGGCATGCTATGCGGCTGCGCTGGGACTGTCGAAGGTGGGATTGATGGATAAAGCCGATGCATTCCCGGGTCAGCTTTCCGGTGGCGAACGTCAAAGAGCGGCAATTGCTCGGGCCACGGCACACGAGCCGAGATTGCTGTTGTGCGACGAGCCGACTGGAAACCTTGATTCCGCGAACTCCAAACGAGTCGTGGAGCTGTTGCATCATGTAGTATCCCCTGATACTGCGCTGATTGTGGTGACTCATGATATGAGTGTGGCATCATCGTGTCATAGGCAGTTGCGGATGATTGACGGTACGGTATCGGAAGTGACGACATGAATGATCCGTTCTCTCGTGCGCTGCTTTCGCTGATAAGACGCTGGCGACGTAACCTGTTTACTATGCTTGCGGTATTGTTCTGCGCTGCGACTTTGGTGACAATGCAGGGTATTTCTCTGGCTGTTGGGGACCGTACTGCTCAGCACTTTCTTGATATGGAAGGGATGTCCATCGAGGCTGTACTGCCGGTTGAGGCATGGACTGTTCCAGAACATGAACTGCTCTCAGGCTTGGATGACATGTCTCAAGTGATAAATGCTGGAACACTGAATATTCCTAGCGGTTCCGGTGATCTGGTGACTGTGACTGCATCGCAGTGGCGCACGATGATAACGGCTAGTGTGACTATCGGTTCCATGAGAGGACTTGCCGCTCGTGGAGCCAAAGTGGTTCACGGTATGGGGCTCCCATACGATGAAGGCATCGCTGAAGCCGATGTGTATACCGTACTGCTGGGGGCTAGATTGGCCGAACAGCTAGGTATAGGTGCAGGGCAGCAAGAGGTGACGGTTGAAGTCAATGGGACCACTGTAAAAGTCCTTGGATTGGTCCATGATGCACCCAACCAATCTGTTCTGTCTACGACTGTGTTTATGTCTACGCAAACTGCGCGGCTGTTTGGTCTTTTGCCTAATCAGCGAATGGTGCATATTGCGGTGTATCGTGGGACGCAGAATGAAGTTGAGAGATTATTGCCCTATGCGTTATCGCCTGCAGAACCGGAGTCCGTCTCGGTGCATGGTCCGTCCGATCCTCGGCAGTTGCGCGAAAGTCTCATGAAAGATTCGCAAACCATGACGAGTGTCATCACAGCGGTTATGCTGGTGGTCACCGCCTTCAGCATTATCAATACCATGCAGATGTCAGTGAACGAGCGGCGCAAGGAAATAGGTATCAGTTTGGCGTTAGGTATGCCGGCCGCGCATGTTGCCATGCAGTTTTTAGCGGAGTCGTCATGCTTGGGATTGGTTGGGGCAGGGGCTGGTCTACTGATTGGTGCGCAACTTGTAGCAGCCATCGACGTAGTTTATGGGTGGAGGTTCATACTGCCAGTCTCGGTGCTGCTGGTTCCGGTGCTGGGGATGCTGACAGGAGCGGTCTCCGGTCTTTTACCGGCAGCTAAAGCTACCTGTGTTGACCCGTCGGAACTGCTGCGTCAGACATGACTGCCGGCAAGCCGCCCCGCCACATCCGAGTAGGGTATTGAGGGTGAAACAACGGCGCACATTGTTCGGTTTGCCCCTGCTGTACTGGGGCCTGTGGCTGGCGATCCTGATCCTATGGATGGGGCGGTTCGTCACCTCGTTCCTGTCGATCTACCTGGTCTCCGCGCTGCACATCGACGAAGGCGTCGTCGGCGCGGTCGTCGCGATGTACGGCTTCGGGTCGATCATCGGATGCCTGTTCGGCGGCACGCTCTCCGACCGGTTCGGCCGACAGTCGATGATCATCATCGGCGAGATCGGCGCGGCCATCGCCCTGCTGGTCGTCTCCGCGCTCGCCGATCCGATCGCGCTCGGCGCGACCCTGTTCGTCTACGGCGCGTTCGCCTCGCTGCCGAGCCCCGCGATCGCCGCGTACATCGCGGACGTGGTTCCGGTCGAACGCCAGCAGCGCGCGTACGTCCTGCAATCGTGGGCGATCAACTTCGGCTACGCGATCGGCCCTATCATCGCCAACCAGCTGGTCAAGGTGTCGTATTCGCTGATGTTCTACGTCGAGGCCGCCGTGATGTTCGCCGTGACGATCCTGCTCGTCGGGTTCTTCCGCGAGGTGCGGCATCTGGGCATCGCCGTGCCCGGGCCGGGGGATGCCTCCGCCCGGCCAGAGTCGCCCGACTCGTCCGAGTTCGGCGTCGCCCCCACCTCCCTGCGCGACAACTGGCGCAGAGTCCTCACCGACTGGCCATTCCTCGCGTTCTCCGTGCTCATGTTCGGCTACTATCTTGTGTACTTCCAGTCGACCTCCGGACTGCCGATTGCGATGACGAACCTCGGCATGGGGCTCGGCGAATACTCCGTGCTGCTCACCATCAACGGGTTCATGCTGTGCGCGCTGCAGATCCCCGCGATGAAGCTGTTCGCGCGCATGGGCAACTCGCGCGTGCTCGTCGCCGGACTCGCCGTCACCATCATCGGCTACGCCGTGCAGATCGTGGCCGGATCGTGGGGCGGGTTCGCGCTCGCCGTCGTGCTGTGGACGCTCGGCGAGCTGGGCACGTTCCCGATCGCCACGACGATCGTCGCCGCGATGGCTCCCGCCTCCGCGCGGGGCACGTATCAGGGCGTGTACAACGTGCTGTGGTCGCTGTCGATCGCGCTCGCGCCGCTGATCGGTGGCGGCGTGATCAGCCGGTTCGGCGGGCGGACGCTGTGGATCGTCTGCACGATCGCCCTGATCGCCGTGACCGCCGGCATGAGCGTGACCAAGGGGTCGCGAGACCGCGCGATGAGTAGGAATCTCGCGGACCTACTGGACAACACCCCTTACGCCGTGCGATGACTGCTCCACACCCATATGGAATAATGGCAATCGTATGCATCGGCGTCGGTTTGCGCCGGTGCCCATAACCGCGCAGTCCGATGCGCGTCGGGGGAGACAACCCGGCCGCCGCACGGACTGACTACTCCGCGGCTATACCAAGGAGAATCACATGGTTGATCAGAAAGGTCAATCCACCGCGCCCGCGGTATCAGAGGAAGTGCGCGCCCAGCAAGCGCTGATGGGCGACGTCGATCCGAGCCTGACCGATGCGGCCGAGGTCGCCAAAGCATTGAACGTCGACCCGAACGTCGGCCTGAGCGAGGCCGAAGCCAAGCGTCGACTCGAGAAGTTCGGCCCGAACGAGCTGGCCAGCGCGCCGCCCGTGCCGAAATGGAAGAAGTTCCTGGCCCAGTTCCAGGACCCGCTCGTCTACCTGCTGCTCGCCGCCACCGTCATCTCGGTGATCGCATGGTTCATCGAGCGCGGACACGCCGCCCCCGGCGCGGAAGGCGGCGAGGCGCTGCCGTTCGACGCGATCGTCATCGTCCTCATCCTGATCGTCAACGCCGTCCTCGGCTACATCCAGGAGGCGAAGGCCGAGGCCGCGGTCGAGGCGCTCGCCCAGATGACCGCGCCGCAGACCTCCGTGCTGCGCGACGGCAAGGTCGTGCGCATCAACACCGCTGAAGTCGTCCCCGGCGACGTGATCGTCCTCGCGGAGGGCGACTCCGTCTCCGCCGACGGCCGACTCTTCACGGCCGCCAGCCTGCGCATCGCCGAAGCGTCGCTCACCGGCGAATCCGTGCCGGTCGGCAAGAAGCCGGACACGCTGCCCGAAGCCAAGGCGCTGGGCGACCGCGCCAACATGATCTTCAACGGCACCTCCGTCACGCAGGGCACCGGCCGCGCGATCGTCACCGGCACCGGCATGAACACGCAGGTCGGCAAGATCGCCGATCTCCTGTCCGCCACCGAGGACGAGCAGACGCCGTTGCAGAAGGAGATGGACTACGTCTCCAAGATCCTTGGGCTAGCGGTGTGCATCATCGCGGCCATCGTGCTCGCCGCGCTCGCGCTGCTCGAGGGCTTCCACACCACGCAGGACGTCATCGACTCCCTGCTGCTCGCCGTCTCGCTCGCCGTGGCCGCCGTGCCCGAGGGCCTGGCCGCGATCCTCACCGTCGTGCTTGCGCTCGGCGTGCAGCGCATGGCGATGCACAACGCGATCGTCAAGAAGCTCCACTCTGTCGAAACGCTCGGCTCCGCGTCCGTGATCTGCTCGGATAAGACCGGTACGTTGACGCGCAACGAGATGACCGTCGAACGCGTCGTCACCCCGTCCGGCGAAGTGCAGATCACCGGCACCGGCTACGCGCCGGAAGGCAAGATGGTCGCCGCCGACGGCTCCTCGCTCGCCGATGCGCCGGCTCTGCGCGCCGAGGTCATCGCGACCCTCGCCGCCGGCACGCTTGCGAACGACGGCGACCTGCGCAAGGAGAACGGCAAGTGGGAGATCGTCGGCGATCCGACCGAGGTCTCCCTGATCGTCGCCGCGCGCAAGACCGGCGCGATGAAGGGCTACGAGCAGTCCAGCCGAGTGGCCGAGGTACCGTTCACCTCCGAACGCAAGCGCATGTCGATCATCGCGAAGGACTCCACCGAGGGCGGCAAACTCACCGTCTTCGCCAAGGGCGCGCCGGACGTGCTGCTCAGCTTCTGCTCGCGCATCGCCGTCGGCGGACAGGTCCGTCCGCTCACCGAAGGCGATCGCCAGACGATCCTCGCGACCGTCGAACGCCTCTCCTCCGAGGCGTACCGCACGCTCGGTCAGGCGTACCGTCCGCTCGGCACCGCGAACCTGTCCGAGGTGCCCGGTGTGCGCGCCAATGCCGCCGGACAGGTCACCGACATCGCCGACCAGTCCGAGGCGATCGAAACCGACCTCATCTGGAACGGCATGGTCGGCATCATCGACCCGCCGCGTACCGAGGTGCGCGACTCCGTGGCCGAGGCGCATCGCGCCGGCATCCGCGCCGTCATGATCACCGGCGACCACCCGCTGACCGCGGCCCGCATCGCCTCCGATCTGGGCATCATCGACAAGGGCGGCAAGGCCCTGACCGGCGACCAGCTCGACGCACTCACCGATCAGGCCGCGTTCGACAAGGCCACCTCCGAGGTGTCCGTGTACGCGCGAGTCGCCCCGGAGCACAAGCTCAAGATCGTCGAATCGCTGCAGCGTCAGGGCAACATCGTCGCGATGACCGGCGACGGCGTCAACGACGCCCCGGCCGTCAAGACCGCCGACATCGGCGTGGCGATGGGCATCACCGGCACCGAGGTCACCAAGCAGAGCGCGAAGATGATCCTCGCCGACGACAACTTCTCCACGATCGTGGCCGCCGTGCGCGAGGGCCGCGTGATCTTCGACAACATCCGCAAGTTCCTGCGCTACCTGCTGAGTTCGAACGTGGGCGAGGTGTTCACCGTGTTCTTCGGCGTCGTGTTCGCCGGATTCCTCGGCATCACCCAGCCCGGCACGCAGGGCGTGACCGTGCCGCTGCTCGCCACCCAGCTGCTGTGGATCAACCTGCTGACCGACGCCGCGCCGGCGCTCGCGATGGGTGTCGACCCGCAGACCGAGGACGTGATGAACCGTCGTCCGCGCAAGGTCACCGACCGTGTGATCGACGCCTCGATGTGGGGCGACATCATCTACATCGGTGTGATCATGGCCATCGTGACGCTGATCGGCATGGACATGCACCTGGCCGGCGGTCTGTTCACCGACCGCTCCGTCGATGCGCTCGGCCACGACGCGCAGATGGTCGAGGCCCGCACGATGGGCTTCACGATCCTCGTGTTCGCACAGCTGTTCAACGCGATCGCCTCGCGCTCCCACGCGCAGTCGGCGTTCGTCGGCCTGTTCTCGAACAAGTGGCTGTGGGGCGCGATCGGCCTGTCCATCGTGCTGCAGCTCGTCGTGATCTACGTGCCGTTCCTCAACTCCGCGTTCGGCACGACCCCGCTGTCGGCGCTGGCATGGGCCGAATGCATCGGCCTCGCCGCGTTCGTGCTCGTCGCCTCCGAGCTGCGCAAGTGCGTCCTGCGCGCCATGGAGCGCTCGAAGCGCTGAGTCCCTCTCTTCCGCCTTGCTCGGCCCCCTCTGATGAGGGGGCTGTCAGCCGGAGGCTGACTGGGGGAGAGACAACGGATTTCGCCGCTAAGTGCTGATTGACGGGCTTGATGGGCGGGCATCCTTGCAGGAATCGGACGATAATCGTCCGTCCTCCGCAAGGATGCCCGCCCTATTCATATCAAACGGACGCTCCGGTATGGCTGGGCGTCCGTTTGATACGAGAAACGGAATGCTCCTGGCCGGGTAACGGACGCAAATGACGGATTATGCGTCCGTTACCCATGAGAACACCGGGTTGGCTAGTGGGTAACGGACGCCATAGGCAGTGATTGCCTCAAGCCTCAGTTATCGGATTCGGAGTAAGCGCTGCCGGCGTCATTGGAGCTGCCAGATCCGGTCGAGCCGGAATCCGTGCCCGAGTTGGCACCGGAACCGGTCGATCCCGAACCGCCCTGAGACTGCTCGGGTTCCTCGGCCTCCTGATCCTCCAGATCCTGACGCTGCTGCTCCTGCTGTTGCTGGAGCTTCTGCTGCTCCTCCTGAGCCTTCTGCTGAGCCTCGGCCTGCGCCTGCTGATCAGCCTGCGTCTTGGCGCTCATCGACGCATTGACGTTCTCCATCGCCTTCTGCAACGCTGAATTCGCGCTGTCCACCTCGCTTTGCGAAGGATTCGACTTCGATGCCACACTGTTCGCGTTGGTGATCGCATCCTGCAGCGCGGTGCGCGTGCTCTCGTCGGCCACCTTGCCCGTCGAACTGCTGAGCAGCGACTGCGCGGACGAGAGCGACGTGTTCAGCGACGACTTCAGCGAACCGGCGGTCTTCGACTTCTTGGCCGCGTCCACCGCGTCGATCGCGTCGTCGATCTTCTCCTTGAGCGAGTCGGCGTTCTGCGCCGCGATGGTGAACTGCTGCGCGTTCGACTTGAAATCGTCCTTCGACATGTCCGTCTTGCAGCTTGCGTTCGTGGAGACGTTGCCCGCGTCGGAGATCGCCTGATTGAGCGTGTCCAGCGTGGTCGCGTCGGACAGCTGATCGGCGGTCGTCGACGACACGGTCTGCTGACCCTTCGCGATCGAGGCCTTCAGGCCGGCCGCCGACCCCTTGTACTGGAGCTCTGCGGCCGTGCACGCCGCATACGTGACCTTGCCGCTGCCTGCGGCGAAGAGCCACACGCCGCCGCCGATCAGTGCGATCGCCACGATTGCCCCCACGACGATGCCGGCGATCGCGCCGCCGGACAGACCCCTGCGGCGATTGCCGCGGCGCGAGTTACGGCTGTTGTCGCCGGTGCCGTTATCGTTGCCGGCGGAGTTGTGATCGCCGTCGTCGCCATCGTTCGGGGCGATCGACGGCGGCATAACCGGCGGCTGCCCGGCTGCGGCCGGTGCCGGCTGCGCTGCAGGGAACGGCTGTGCGGGCGGGAACTGGGCGTTCTGTCCGAATATCTGCGTCGGCTGCCCACTGTCGGCAATGTCGCTGGCGGCAATGCCGGTGCCCTGCGTCGGCTGTGCCGCCGCCTGATTCAGCGCATTCGGATTGAATACCTGCGTACGTTCCTCGCGCGGATCGGCGGATTGCGCCGCCGCTTGAGGTTGAAACGCCTGCGGCTGGGATGGGGCGTACGGCTGTGCCGGCTGTGCCGGCTGAACCGGCTGTGCAAACACCTGCGTCGGCTGGGATGCGGCAGGCATGACCGGTTCGGTGACGGGTTGCGTAAACGCCTGCGTGGCGGCGGTTTCGGCCGCCTGTGGCTGACCGTACACTGCCGGGGACGGGTATGCCGGGGGAGTGACCTGCGTCGGCTGCGCGGGCTGGGCGTAGGTCTGCGAAGGCAGCGGAGGAAGATCCTCGTCGGCGAACGGATCGAATGCCTGCGTGGTCTCCAGCTCGGTCGGAGGTTCCGGAGCAGGAGCCTGTGGCACCGCGACGGTCGGCTGCTCATATCCGGTTGCCGGTTGCGTGAACGCCTGCGTGGAGGTGGTCTGAGTCGCCTGCGGCTGGCCGTAAGCTGGCTGCTCTGCTTGCCCCGGCTGCGGTATCGCCTGCCCCGGCTGGTCCGCCTGCGGCTGCTGCGCCCTCTGCTTGGCTTTGTTCTGGAAATCGAAGTGGAATTCGCCACTTGGATCGGTCATGTTCTGTCCCCCTGTTTGTCCCTGTCCAATTAACGATGAAGCCAGACCGCCGTTGCCGGCCGCCTGGCTTTGTTACGACTCAGTCGTCGATATGCGCGCGATAGAAGTTCTCGTACGAGCGACTCGGCGTCGGCCCGCGCTGCCCCTGATAATGCGATCCGACGCCCTTCGAACCGTACGGATGCTCGGCCGGCGAGCTCAGCTGGAAGAAGCACATCTGGCCGATTTTCATGCCCGGCCACAGCTTGACCGGCAAGGTCGAGACGTTCGATAGCTCCAGCGTGATATGCCCCTCGAAGCCCGGGTCGATGAATCCCGCGGTCGAATGCGTGAGGATGCCGAGACGACCCAGCGAGCTCTTGCCCTCGAGTCGTGCCGCGATCGTCGAATCGAGTTTGACATACTCCCACGTCGATC
The DNA here is from genome assembly GCF_006454495.1 of Bifidobacterium sp. UTCIF-38. Lineage (NCBI taxonomy): Bacteria > Bacillati > Actinomycetota > Actinomycetes > Bifidobacteriales > Bifidobacteriaceae > Bifidobacterium > Bifidobacterium sp. UTCIF-38. Next base: position 12,732 of record NZ_JFAL01000018.1, read on the forward strand.
CGAGCGCGAACTCGCCCGGATGCAGGATCCACGGCTCATCCGGGCCGACGGCGAACTGCTCGGTGAGCGCGCCCTGATTCTCGGCCGGATCCACGTACGTGTACGCGTGGTTGTTGAACAGTCGGAAGAACCGATCGAGCCTGACGTCGATCGATGCGGGCTGGACCATCTCCGGAGTCCACGGGTCGAGCGAGATATGTCCCTCCGCCTGCGCGGCCAGGATGTCGCGGTCGGACAACAGCATAGGAAGCTCCTCACGGGCAAATCGTCAAAATACTGCCCTTCAGTCTAGTGTCAGCCCGCGATGCGCGCCATGGGACTGGTCGTCGGCGAACGGGATCGGCTACAGGAAACCGCTTTTTCGCCAATCGAATGCGACAATATGTCGTATTAGTGTGGATGACTGCGCCGTTGTGGCTGTTCCGAGGCGTTCAGGCTGTGGACAATTCGCCAAAAAACGACAATTTTCAGGAAACTCACAGCGAAACACCGCGTGTGGCCCAGAAAAAAGTGGTTATCTATAAACCGTCAGCAAGAGCCGACCCGGAGCGTGAGCCCCCGACAATTGAACCTTTCTTCTTCTCTCCTTTCTCTGGCCCCGGTGGTACCCCCACCGGGGTTTTCTTTTTTCCGAATGCGCATCACGCGAGAGGTTGTTGATGGTGGATGTCACCGATCTCTCACTAGGAGGGGTGCCAGTGAGAGATCGGCGTCATTGGGCGGAGGAGATCTCTCGCTAGCGAGGTATCTGCGAGAGATTCGTGGCGCCACTCGGCTGTTATCTCTCGCTAGGAAGGATGCTAGTATCCTGCGCCGTAAATTCGTTGCCGAATTGGCTGACTCTCAGACCCGCTTCACGGGCCGGCTCGTTCCGCAATTGCGGACGCGCTACGCGTGCGTCATGCTGCCCGGCTGCGTCGCCTCGGCCATGCCCGCCCCTATCCGTGCCGCTCAACGCAATTTCCACCGGTTCTGGCGTTGAGCGGCACGACGATGCGTCATTGCCGCCTCACCGCCTTGCTGACATGTTGTCAAAAGGGCTGTTTTCCAACGATTCCGCGATAGTCGATATCGCAGGGGCCGCCCCTGCCGCCGATGTGTCTGCCACTGAACGCGGAAAAACACCGAAATCGTGTTGAGCGGCACGGTTTTCCGCCACCCGACGAACATCAACCGATTGACCTGCGCTGAGTGGCAGACTCCTCACGTATCCGTCCCCGATCCGCCCCGATCGCCGTATCGGACCCTACGGGATCGGACGTTTCCACAACCCCGCAAGCCCCCATAGCGTCGGATCCTACGGGATCGAACGTAATGGAACAAGGAATGGGGGCTTTCGCAGCGGATCCTACGGGATCGAACGTTTTCCCAGCCTTGCAGGCCCCCATAACGTCGGATCCTATGGGATCGGACGCAATGGGCTCGGACCGGACCGGACGCTCGGGCCGGATTTGTTTGGCGAGCGGATGGTTGGCGCAGGCCTAGTGTCGCACTTCAGAAATTCGTTGATCCCGTTCTCGGCTCCTCTTGTCGGGACGTTGCCGTGAAGCGAACGGCGGAGCTGTTTGCGGGCGACGTGCGAGCCGACAGGCAAGCCGGCATGACGCGCGCATAGCGCGTCCATAATTGCAGAACGAGCCGGCCCGTGAAGCAGGTCTGAGAGGCAGTCAATTCAACAACGAATCAACAACACAGGATGCTAGCGAGAGGTTTTCGGTACCGGACGGTTGAGATATCTCGCTAGGAGGGTTCCCGCGAGAGATTTGTGGCACTGATTGCTGGCGATCTCTCACTTGCAACCGAGCACAGTCGATCGCAGAGGACACGTGACCCTGATTCATCCCTGAGACCGACGAATACGAGGGTTCGCGGCGGTAGACTGAAGGCAGCATAGAGCACGGCACGGGGTCGGTGATGTTGGCGACTCCGACGAAGGGGAGACGAGGAGAAACGCCATGGCCGACAACGAATACGACTTCTTCGCGAACGGCGACGGTCCGGATAACGCAGGCGGATACGACGAATACGACGGTGACGACGGCTCGCGTCGCAGACGCCATCCGCGTGCTGATCGCGATCAACGCGATACCGATCAGGCTAGCCAAACCTTCGGCCAAGCCGCTCAGTCCGCCTCCGCTTCCCGTCCCTCCGGCCGCACCACCACCTATCGCGCCGGATTCGGCTCCGAGCCGGCCCTCCGTTCCAGGACCGCCGCGATCGTCGCGCTGATCGCCGGCCTCATCGCCGTTGTGTTCGGCGCGCTCTCCGCCGCGCACGAGTCCGCGCCGGCCCTCGTCGACCCGGATGGCAAGGTACCGGGGCGCTATATCGCCCTCACCTGTGCGATCTGCATCGCGATCGCGTTCGTCTCCGTGATCGTCGCGAAGGCGAATCTGCCGCGCAACAGCCGCCGGCATCGGGTCGCGGCAGGCGGCATCGTCACGCTGCTGGTCGCCGGGCTCCTGCTCGCGTTCGGCGTCGTGTGCGGCGTGCTGTTCCCCGACGGACTGTTCAAACCGGCCATCCGCGACGAGGCGCCGGTGGACAGCGCCGAGTCGATGCGATTCGGCATCGAACGCGCGACCGGCGAATGCAAGGCCGGGTGGACCGACCTTGATGTATCGACGTTCCCCGGAGTCAAGAATGCGTCGCTGTGCGCCGAAACGCGCGTCGCCTACGTCACGTTCGACTCGAACACCACGAAGCGCCTGTACGACAATCCGCTGCAGGGCAAGATCGCGGAACTGCTCACGCAGAACGCCGACGACCCGGCCACGCAGGGCGATTGGCGACTGCTGTCCGGCAACGAGTGGATCGCGTTCGGCCCGTCCGAAAGCATGACCACGCTCGAACACGAGTGGGGCGGCGAGCTCACCACGATCACCGCCGCGGATGAGGCACAATAGAGGCGGAACCGTTTGTGCCGGCGAACACCACTGAAACACCATTGAACGGCATCGAGCACCGTTGAGCGAAGAGGCGAGACAGATATGACCATTGACCTGACCGAAGCGCAGTACTCGCGCGGCGGGGGAGCGACGCATCCCACGCATCCGCTGTTTCTCTGCCTGCACGGCTGGGGGTCGAACGAGATGGAGATGGCCGATCTCATGCGCCAGATCGCGCCGTACAACGACTATGCGTCCCTGCGCGGCCCCATTCGACTCGCCGGCGGCGACGCGTTCTCGCCCGGCGCGTACGCGTGGTTCGGCGAGCGGCTGCCGATGGGGGACGACCTCGATCGCGCCGCCTACGATCTGGCGATCTCGATCGACCGGTGGGTGACGAACAACCTGCCCAACGAGCGCGAGATCGTACCGCTCGGCTTCTCGCAGGGCGGTCTGCTGGCCGTGCACCTGCTGCGCGTCAACCCGAAGCGGTATCGCGCGGTCGTCTCGCTGTCTGGATACGTCGCGCCCGCCATCGTGCCCGGCACCGCGCCGGCCGACGGGATCCTCGAGAACTACAACGTGCCGGTCTTCTACACGTATGGCAAGAACGATGACGTGATGCCCAAGTACGAGCTGTTCGCCGCGCAGGCATGGCTGGGCGAGCACACGTGGCTGACGACGAAGAGCTACCACGGGCTCGATCACAACGTGAGTCTCGAGGAGCTCGCCGACCTGCGCCAGTGGCTGCTCGACCACGACATCACGTCGGGGATTCTGTAGAGAGCCGAGATATAGACGATATAGAGACGATATAGACTGGGCCGCGTGAATGCAGCAATCGATGAGAATCATCTGGACGAATCCCCGCGCGGCCTGACCATCATGGCCGTCGTGGGCGTGTTCGTCGGCATATTATCCGGCATGTTCGGCATCGGCGGCGGCACCATCATCGTCCCGGCCCTCGTGTGGCTGGGCCTGACCCAACGCCACGCGGCCGCCACCTCGATGATGGCGATCGTGCCCACCGCCATCTCCGGCGTCATCTCCTACGCCGTCGAGGGCAACGTCGACTGGATCGCCGCGACACTCGTGTTCGCCGGCATGTTCGTCGGCGGGCAGATCGGCTCGTGGCTGCTGTCGAAACTGCCCGAAATCGCACTGCGATGGGCGTTCGTCGCGTTCCTCGTGTTCGTCATCATCAACCAGGCGATATCGAATCCGTCGCGCGACTCGCATATCGACATGCATCCGATCATGGCGCTCGGACTCATCGCATTCGGCGTGATCGCGGGCGTGCTCGCCGGACTGCTCGGCATCGGCGGCGGCGCGATCTGCGTGCCGGCCCTGTCGATCATCTTCGGAGCAAGTGACCTGATCGCGCGCGGCACGTCGCTGCTGGCGATGTTCCCCAACTCGATCACCACGTCCGTGGCGAACGTCAGACGTCACATGGTGCACGTCAAGGCGGCCGTCATCATCGGCGTGGTCGCGGCCATCACCGCGCCGCTCGGCACGTGGATCGCCGGCGCGGTGACGCCGCGCACCGGCGCGATCATGTTCACCGTGTACCTCTCCGCGCTGCTCGTGCGCTCGCTGTTCGTCGCGTTCAAGGCGATGCGGCGCCGATAGCGCGATCAGCGGCGGGTGGCGAAGAAATCGCCCAGAATCCGCGCGCATTCGGCCTCGCGCACGCCGCCGAACACCTCGGGCGTGTGCCCCACATGCGGATCGCGCGGGATGTCCCAGATCGACCCGCATGCGCCCAGCTTGGCGTCCCACGCGCCGAACACGATCCGGCCGATGCGCGTCTGCAGGCATGCGCCCGCGCACATCGGGCACGGCTCCAACGTGACGACCAGCGTGCAGTCGGCGAGATTCCAATCGCCCCCGCGCGTGGCCGCGGCCTCGCGCATCGCGACGACCTCAGCATGGGCGAGCGGATCGCCGTCGACCTCGCGGGTGTTGTACCCGCGGCCGAGAATCGCCCCGGACTCGTCGTCGACGACGAGCGCGCCGACCGGCACGTCGCCGGCAGTCGCGGCGCGCCGGGCCAGCGTGAGGGCTTCGTCCATCAGCCCATCGAGCGTCATTCGATCGAACATCATGAATCCCCAGTCTACGGATAGGTCTCGCTGATCGGCCATGGTTGGGCGTTGATTCGGGCGCATATCGCCACGTGCTTAACGATTTCCTAACGGGTTTTCTATAATCTGAGCAGCGCCTTATGGGAGAAGAGGGGCGAGCGCCGGAAGCGGGGAGTCGAGAGGGAACCATGGATGTTGTCGAGCTGATACTGTGCATTATCGCGGCCGTCGTGCTGTCGTCGTTCCTCAGTCGGTTCATCCCGAAGGTCTCGACGCCGCTGGTGCAGATCGCGCTCGGCGCGGCCGCCACGCAGCTGCCGTTCTTCCCCGACGTCAGTCTCAACCCGGAACTGTTCATGGTGCTGTTCATCGCGCCGCTGCTGTACTTGGAAGCCCACGAGATCGACAAGTCGGCACTGCTTAAATCGTTGAAGCTGAGCATCTCGCTCGCCATCGGACTGGCGATAGTGACGATGGTGGCGGTCGGATTCGCCCTGAACGCGATCTGGCCGGTCATCCCGCTGGCCGCCGCCCTCGCGCTCGGCGCCGCCCTCGGCCCCACCGACGCGGTCGCGGTGTCCTCGCTCGGCAAGGAGGCGTCGCTCACGCTGCGCCAGCGCGGCGTGCTCAAGGGCGAATCGCTGTTCAACGACGCGTCCGGCATCGTCGGCTTCCAGTTCGCGATCGCGGCGGCCGTCACCGGCGAATTCGCGGTGGGTGAGGCGGCCACGAAGTTCATCGTCTCGTTCATCGGCGGCGCGCTGTTCGGCACGGTGGTGGGACTCGCCGCGAACTGGCTGTTCGAAACCGTCCGATCGCTCGGCTGGGAGACCACCACCACGCGCATCCTCATGGAGCTGTTCCTGCCGTTCCTGCTGTACCTAGGCGCCGAGGAGTTCCACGTCTCCGGCATCCTGTCGGTCGTCGCGGCCGGCCTCCTGGTGCGATTCGACCGCACCGGCGTCGGCCCGAACGTGTCACGCACGAACATCGTCGCCTCCAGCGTGTGGGGCGTGCTGTCGTTCACGCTGAACGGCGCCGTGTTCATCCTCCTCGGCATGCTGCTGCCCGGCGCGATGCACGCCAGCTGGGTCGACCCGTGGGTCAGCAACAACATGCTGTTTGGCGTGATCGCGTTGGTCACGGGCGTGGCGGTCGCACTGCGATTCATCTGGGTGGCCGGCATGCTGCGCATCGCCCGCGATGAGAACACCGGCAAACGCCGTCCGATGACCGCCGACCGTTGGCGATCGGCCGCGGTCATGACCTTCGGCGGCGCCAAGGGCACCATCACCCTGTCCCTGATGTTCACGATCCCCTACTACATCGACGCGGGCACGCCGTTCCCGATGCGTGACGAACTGATCTTCATCGCCTCCGGCGTGATCGTATGCACACTGCTGCTGGCGAACTTCCTGCTGCCGCTGCTCGCGCCATACCGCGCGAAGGACGACGACGGCGAACTCGAGGAGATCACGATCGAGGTGCTGCGGCGCACGGTCGAGGAGCTCACCGGGCGCATCACGCCGGAGAACCGACGCGCCGTGCTCATGGTCATCGACTCGTACACCAAGCGCATCAGCCGGCTCAAGCACCGCATCGGCGCGCTCGACCCGGCCGGCTACGGACAGCTGCAGATCCGGGCGCTCAACTGGGAGAAGGAGTTCGTGCGCGACCGTCTCGCCGACGCGAAATCGCATCCGGACGCGGACAAGGCCGTGCAGGAGCTCAACGTCGAGGCGTGCGAACGCATGCTCGACCAGATCATGAACTCGCTGCGCCACGCCACCGCAGGCCCGGAGGCCGGCGGGCTCGCATGGCAGATCAGCGGGCGCATGCGCGGGTGGAGGCATCGCACGATGAACCTCATCAAACGCACGATCAACCGCATCCGCCGCACCACGCCGCTCGTGAGCGAGGACCAGATCTTCGCGCACATGCGCACCCTGCAGGTCGAGGCCATCGAGCACGTGATCGCGATGCTCGAGGAGGAGATGACCTACGACCGGTATAACACGGAGTTCTGCTCGGCCCTGATCCTCGACTACCGTCGCGCGGAGGGCTCGCTCAAGGCGAGGCCGAACGTGCAGGGCACCGCGGCGGCTGCCGGCAAGGCCGAGGAGGTCAAGAAGGAGAGCTACGGCATCGAGCTCGGCGTCGTGCAGGATATGCTCGAGGCCGGCGACATCTCCCGCGCCCAGGCCAGAGCCCTGCGCCGCAACATCTATGTCATGCAGGTCGATGCCGATTCCGGCATCTGATCCGGCATTTAGTTTCCTGACGCGGCAAACACACGGGGGTATGGCAAGGAAAGCCGGTTGTCCTACGATCGGTAACGGAAAAACGTGGTGAACGGAACAACCCCCAGACCCCAAGGAGATATGCAATGTCGCGCATCGAGCAATTCCACGGCGTCGCCGCCGACGGCACGCGCCTCAACGTCGTCTACGCCGAGCAGCAGGACGCGAACGTCGCGTTCGCGCTGGTGTTCCCGAACGACGACCTGCCCCGCTTCGTCCACTGGGGGCGTCCGATCGCGCACCCCGAAACCCTGATCGCCCAGTACGACGCCCTGAAGCCGCAGCGAGTCTCCGGCGCCCTCGACGAGACCGCATGGCCGTCGATCCTGCCCACGCAGGCCGAATCATGGATCGGCGCCCCCCGATTCTCCGTGCGCCGAGACGGCGTCGAACTGTTCTGCCGCTTCACCGTCGAATCCGTCACGGCCGATGCGCCGACCATCACGGTCGAGGCCCACGACCTCGAACAGGGCGTCGGCATCATCTGGACGTGCGAACTCGACGAATCCGGACTGATCCGCCAGAAACTCGACGTCTCCAACGAAGGCGGCGAGGGCGCTGGCGACCTCGAGATCGGCACGGTCGAACTCGGCTTCCCGCTGCCCGCGCTCGCCGGCAAAATCCTCACCACCACCGGCCACCACCTGCGCGAACGCAGCCCGCAGTGCCAGCCGCTCACCGTCGGCCGCTTCGAAAAGGTCTCGATGGCCGGACGCCCCGACTTCGACGCGAGCCTCCTGCTCACCGCCGGCACCCCCGGATTCGGATTCGAACACGGCGAGGCATACGCGGTCCACGTCGGATGGAGCGGCAACAGCGCACTGTCCGCCGAACGCCAGCCATACACGACCGGTCTGATCGGCGGCGGCGAAGTGCTCATGGGCGGCGAGATCACCCTGCCGCGCTTCGACGAGACAAATGCCGCCACCGACACCGCCACCTACACCACCCCGTGGGTCTACGGCTCCTACGGCGACGGCCTCAACGAGATCGCCGCGCGATTCCACGCCTACCTGCGCCATGTGCAGCACGACTCCCGCCGCGCGCTCGGCATCGCCGACAAGCCGCGCCCGGTGATCCTCAACACGTGGGAGGCCGTCTACTTCCAGCACGACTTCGACACCCTGAAGGCGCTCGCCGACAAGGCCGCCACGACCGGCGTCGAACGCTTCGTCGTCGACGACGGCTGGTTCGGATCCCGCCGCGACGACACCTCCGGACTCGGCGACTGGCAAATCGCCAAGGAGGTGTGGCCCGACGGCGACAAGAGCCTCAAGGCGCTCGCCGACTACGTGCATGGTTTGGGCATGGAGTTCGGCCTGTGGTTCGAGCCGGAGATGGTCAACCCCGATTCCGACATGTTCCGCGCCCACCCCGACTGGGTGCTGAAGCCCACCGCGAATCGTCTGCCGATGCAGGGCCGCTCCCAGCAGGTCGTCGACCTGACCAATCCGGACGCGTACGCCTATCTGTACGACGCGATGGATTCGCTCGTCGGCGAGCTCGGCATCGACTACATCAAGTGGGATCACAACAAGCTCGTCACCGAAGCCGTCTCCCCGCGTACCGGCCGCCCGGCTGTGCACGAGCAGACGCTCGCCGTCTACCGCATCTTCCGCGATTTGAAGGCCGCGCATCCCGGTCTCGAGATCGAAAGCTGCTCCTCCGGTGGCGGCCGCGTGGACCTCGGCATCCTCGAGCTCGCCGATCGTATCTGGGTGTCCGACTGCGTCGACCCGGTCGAGCGCGCCGACATCCAGCGCTACACGTCGCTGCTCGTCCCGCCGTTCATGATGGGCGAGCACGTGGGCGCCTCCCCGGCGCACTCCACGCATCGCGCGACCAGTCAGGAGATGCGCATGGCGATGGCGTTCTTCGGGCACATGGGCATCGAATGGAACCTGCTCAAGGAGCCGGAGGCGGACGTCGCGAAACTCGCCGAATGGGTCGCCGAGTTCAAGAAGCATCGCGAATGGTTCGCCGTCGACACGTGCGTGCACGCCGACGCGATCGATCCGGCCGTGCGACTCGACGGCATGGTCAAGCCCGACCGTTCCGCCGCGTTCTACCGCTTCACCCAGCTGACCACCGGCCAGACCTACCCGGCCGCGCCGATCCGCGTACCCGGCCTCGATCCGGACGGCGTCTACCGCATCCAGCCGCTGTGGCTTGACCTCGATCTCGAGGGCCTCGGCATCGGCAACGGCCAGTCCGCGCTCGGCTGGTGGACGAAGGAGGGCGTGCTCATGACCGGCCGCGCCCTCGAGACCTACGGTCTGCGCCCGCCGAGCCTGCATCCGGCCCAGGCCGTCCTGTTCACCGCCATTCGGCAGTGAACAACACACTGACTACCCCTCAGACCCGCTTCGCGGGCCAGCTCCCCTGACAAGGGGAGCCAAGGGAAGGGGGTGACCATTACTCCAGATATCGCGCGATCACTCGGGATGCGGCGGCCTTGGCCCACAGCTGCCAGTCATGGTCCACGACGGTGAACTCCACCGGCGAGGCCTGACTGTGCCGGTAGCGGTTGATGCCGTCGCGGATCGGGTCGATCGCCATCTTCGCGAGGAACGCCGATTCGCCGGCGACCATCACCTTCGACGGCATCGCGATGTTCGCGACCGTCGCGATCAGCGATCCCAATCGGAAGCACGTCTTGTCGAGCAGTCGCGACGCCTGCGGCACGCCCGCCCGGGCGTCGCGCGCAAAATCGTCGAACGTGCATGCGCGACCCATCATCTGCGAATACTGGTCGGCGAGCGAATCATCGGTCAGACACTGCGCGCAGCCGATGTGCCCGGCCGTGCACCGCGGCCCCTCCGGATCGACGAGCACATGACCGAGCAGTCCGTAGCTCTTGTCCGGATAGGAGACCGGCCGGCCGTGCATCGCCAGCGAATAGCCGATGCCGATGCCGATCGTCAGCACCGCGAACGCCTCAAGCCCTACACCCGGCCCGAACCAGCTGGCATCCACCAGCAGCGAGTCGATGTCGTTGTACACGCCACACGGCAGGTTCGTCGCGCGCGTTACCATCTCGGCCAGCGGCACGTCGTGATCCCAGCGCAGGAACGGCGCGAACGTGACGGTCCGATCGTCATCCGCCACATGTCCGCCGATCGCCACGCCGACTGCGATCGGGGCGGGCAGCGCCGAACCCGTCACGTCGACCACGCACTCGTTGACGAGTCGCGCGATCGTCGCCGTCACCGATTCGGGCGATCGGTCCGGGAATGCGGCCTCATGCCGCCCGGACACGACCTCGCCGTGCGCGTTGACCGCCGCGGCCACCGCGGACGTGCCGTTCGCCTTCACGCCGACGAACGTGCGTGCGTTCGCGCACAAGGCCAGCGCCGTCTGCGGCCGGCCGCGCCGATCCGAGCTCTCCTTCGGCGTGAACCCCTGCGGCAGCGGGCCGCGTGTGACCGAATCGCCCGGTAGCTCCTCGATGACGCCCGCGTAGATCAGATCGCTCGTGATGCGCGACAGTGAGCCCTGCGACAGGCCCAGCAGCTGCGCCAGCGTCGTGCGTGCGATCGGTCCGTACTTCGCGATCGCGCACGCCACGCGATGCGTGTACTCCGATCCCTCGAACCAGTGGGGGAGGGATGGAAGCTCGTCAGCGGCCTTGGTGGTCTCGTCGATGTTCATCCATTCGTCGTTGTTTGTCATTCCCATACACTCCCCGCATTCGTCGGCGAATCGAATCTGTCTGAATTCCATTCCTAGAATACATAATTCGCCGGTCTTTAATTTCCACCGTTGCGAGGCTCGCTCACGCTTGGAATAAAAACTATCGAACCGTATCGTGGAAGCACATTCCGCGGCACCGACGCTGCGGAAAGGAGAAAGCTAAGGAGTCTACGAATGCAGTGCGATTCCCCCAAGTCATGGATGAGACGGGTCGCGGCCGCAGTCTGCGCGATCGCGGTCGGCGTCGGACTTGCCGGTTGCGGCGCGAACACCGCCGGCACCGTCACGCTTGATTTCTTCCAGTTCAAGGCCGAGGCCGCCGATTGGTTCAAGCAGGCCGCAGCCGAGTTCGAGAAGGAAAACCCGACCATCAAGATCAACATCAACAACTCCGCCAACGCGCAGACCGATCTGCGCACCCGATTCGTCAAGAACCGCGTGCCGGACGTCATCACGTTCAACGGCGACATCAGCTTCGGCAACTTCGCCGCATCCGGCGTCTTCTACGACTTCACCGACGAGCCGATCGTCGACGAGCTCAACCCCGGCATGGTCGAAATCGCGAAGAACCTCGTGCAGACCACCGACCAGTCGAAGAAGCGCCTGTACGGTCTGCCGTTCGCCGGCAACGCCTCCGGCTACATCTACAACAAGGAGATCTGGCGCAAGGCAGGCATCGACCCGGAGAACCCGCCGAAGACGTGGAGCGAGTTCACCGCGATGCTCCAGAAGTTCCGCGATCAGGGCATCAACCCGGTCGAGGCGACGGTCGCCGACGCGTGGACCACGCAGGCGCCGCTCGCGTCCCTCGCCGGCACGCTCGTGCCCGAAACCGAGTACACGAAGCTCAAGACCGGCGAGACCAACTTCCAGGACATGTGGAAGGACACCGTGAGCAAGGAGGTGGAGCTCTTCAAGTACGCCGACGGCGACAAGGGCATCACCTACCAGCAGGGCACGCAGAACTTCGCCAAGGGCTCCGCCGCGATCATCCCGCTGGGCACGTACGCCATCCCGCAGATCCTCATGATCAACAAGGACGCGGATCTGGGCTTCGCGCAGATGCCCGCCTCCGACAACGCTGACGAGCAGATCCTCGCCGCCGGCGACGACGTGATGCTCACGATGGGCGCCAACACCCAGCACAAGGCCGAGGCGATGAAGTTCATCGAGTTCCTCATGAGCGAGAAGACCCTCAATGACTACGCCGACGCGAACTCCGCGATCACCCCGCTCAAGGACACGCACTTCGGCAACAAGGCGCTCGAAACCGTGCGCCCGTTCTTCGAGGAGAACAAGGTGGCCGACTTCTGCGACCACTACATCCCCTCCTCGATCAACATCGGCGGCTACCTGCAGACGATGGTGACCAGCGGCAACACCGACCGCTTCCTGAACCAGATGCAGACCGAATGGGACAAGGTCCAGGCGAGGACCTTCACGAACTGACGAATCGAAAGGAAGGAAGGAGCATCATGACGACATCATCATCCGCGGCTTCCGCCAAGGCGACGAAGAGCGCGAAGAAGCGCGTCTCCGCATTCTCCGACCGCAAGGTCGACCGGGCCTTCTACTGGATGGCCGTACCGGCCGCGATCATCTTCGCGATCTTCCTGTACGTGCCGTTCCTGCAGGGCGTGATGTACTCGTTCACCAATTCGCAGGGCTACGGCGACTATGACATCATCGGATTCAAGAACTACATCGCCCTGTTCCAGGACGATCGCGTGGGCCACGCCTATCTGTTCACGTTCCTGATCGCCATCGCGATCACCGTGCTCATCAACGTGATCGCGATGTTCATCGCCGTCGCGCTGAACGGCAAAATCGCGTTCAAGAACGGCTTCCGCGCGATCTTCTTCGTGCCCTACACCCTGTCCGTGCTGGTCATCGGCTACGTGTTCAAGTACATCTTCATGAACCCGCTGCCCGAGCTCGGCAAGGCGCTCGGCATCGGCTGGCTGTCCGAATCGCTCATCACCAGCGAGCAGTACTCGTGGATCCCGATCGTGTTCCTCGCCGTGTGGCAGGGCGTCGCCTACTCGGTGCTGCTCTACCTCGCCGGCCTGCAGACCATCGACACCGAGATCTACGAGGCGGCCGCGCTCGACGGCGTCAACGCGTGGCAGAAGTTCTGGAAGATCACGTTCCCGCTCATCGGACCGTTCTTCACGATCAACCTCGTGCTGTCCATGAAGAACGCGCTCGGCACGTTCGACCAGGTCGTCGCCCTGACCGACGGCGGACCGAACTCCGCCACGGAAACCGTGACCTACCTCATCTGGAAGGGCGGCCTGACCGGCGGCGAGTACGCGTACCAGACCGCCAACGCCGTGCTCTTCTTCATCGTTCTCGCGATCATCGCGTTCATCCAGCTCAAGTTCTTCGGCAGCAAGGAAAAGGTGTGAGTGCCATGAGTGCCGCAATGTCAGTCAAGTCCTCTTCGTCCACGCAGTCCGGTGTGCAGTCCGGAAAGTCGTCCGGCAAGCCCGAGAAGTTCCGCAGGGACCGCAACATCAACTGGTGGCTCACCGCCGCCGTCGCGGTCCTGTCCCTGACGATCCTGATCCCCCTGTACTTCACGATCGTCACCGCGCTGAAGACGCCCGCCGAGGCCGGCACGTTCGCCCTGCCGACCACGTGGGAGTGGCACAACTTCGCCGACGCGTCCGCCAAGGTCAACTACCCGAAGGCCGCGCTCAACTCGGCGATCATCACCGTCGCCGCCGTGGTGCTGACCCTGCTGACCAACACGTTCGTCGCGTACGCGGTGGCCCGCAATATGGACAAGCGATTCTTCCGCTTCCTGTACTACTTCTTCATCGCCGCGATGTTCGTGCCGTTCCCGGTCGTCATGCTGCCGATCGCCAAGCAGATGGGATCGTGGCACCTCGACAACCAGGTCGGCCTGATCCTGCTGTACATGGTGCTGGGCCTTGGCACGAACCTGTTCATCGCGACCGGATTCATCCGTTCGATCCCGGTCTCGCTTGAGGAGGCCGCGCGCATCGACGGCGCGTCGACTTGGCGCATCTTCTGGCAGATCATCTTCCCGCTGATGAGCCCGATCAACGCGACCATCGCGATCCTGACCGCGCTGTGGGCGTGGAACGACTTCCTCCTGCCGCTCATCGTGCTGACCGACCAGTCGAACCAGACGATTCCGCTGGCCCAGTACGTCTTCAGCTCCCAGTTCGCCACCAACTATCCGATGGCCTTCTCCAGCTACCTGATGGCCATGGCCCCGATCCTCATCGTCTACGTCTTCGCCCAGAAGTGGGTCATCGGCGGCGTGATGAGGGGAGCTGTGAAGTGAAGCCCGGTGGGCTTTACTTCACAGCTCCGAGCGAGAGATCTCCGTCACCGCATGACGCCCACCTCTCGCTGACACGGCCCTCTGCGGGATATCTCCGTCCCCTCCTACCGGGAACCTCTCGCTGGCATAGCCCTCTGTGAGTCGTCCCCATTCCTCCCTGACAGAAACCTCTCGCTAGCCACGGCTCAGCGAGAGGTTTCCGCTACGCGCGGCCGGTTTTCTCTCGCCGAGACAAGCTGCTACTCGTCGTCGGAGCGTGGGGTGGTCATATCGCTGGACCCGAAACGGGGGCTGTCGGTGGATTCGCGTCGCACTAGCTGCGGTGGGAATGCGACGCGTGCAGGCATCCAGTGCTGTTTGTCATTCTCCTTGCCAAGCAGGCGCATGGTCTCCTTGGCAAGGAGCCTGCACGGAGGACGTAGCGAAGTCAGCGTTGGGGAGATGGCATTGGCGATGGGAGAATCGCCCGAACCTATGACAATGACGTCATGGGGAACACTGATGCCCAGCTGGAATAATGCCATCAGCACTCCGACGGCGATCTCGTCGGATGCGCATATGACGGCATCGGGCTTGCTGCCCTTGCTTTCGAACAGCTCCATGGCTTCCCGATATCCGCGCTCGGTAGTGCATTCTCCGAACGTTGTCCAGTCGGGGTCACTCATGAGGTTCATTGCCGAGAGCGTTATCTGGAATGTAGTGAACAGGTCTGCTGATTCGGGTGAATCGATATTGCCGCTCAGATATGCGATTGACGTCGCGTTGTGGTCGGCAAGATGATGCATGGTCAGATTCATCGATGCATTTTCATCCACTCCGACCCAGTTGACTAGGAACGATGAGGAACGGCCCGAGACCTGAACGATGGGTACATTTCCCGCATGCGCGTCGAGGAAGGTTGGATTGGTGTCTTTGGGTGGAATGAGGATGAGTCCGTCGATTCGCCGCATCAGCATGGCCGACACCCGTTCCTCTTGGGTGCTCAGGTCATCTCCGATGCCGATGAGTAGTTGCTTATTGTCTCCGTTTGATATCGGGTCCAGTTCGGCGAGCATGCGGGAGGCTATCGGGGAGGATGGGTCCGGCATAACGAGACCTATGGTGTTGGTGGTGTCGCTACGTAGCGCGCTGGCTGCGGAATTGGCGGAATAGTTCAGTTTCTCCGCGGCATCTCTCACCCTTCGCGCGATGTCGTCGTCCTTGGTGCGCTGTCCGGAAAGGACGCGGGATACCGTCGCCTTGGATACGCGAGCCAGAGCGGCGACGTTGGTGATGGAACTCGTCGAGCTCATATACGCCACCTCAGCAATCGAAAGGAACACTCAAGAGGTGTGATGCTGCGAACCCCTTGGAAGACATGCGGCTCAATGATACACGAGACGGGTCTTCGCTGAGTGCATCGAATGTGCGGAACTGGTCGGGGGTGATTTCGTGGCATGTGTTCCCGTGCGTTCGTCGATTCGAGCTGGCTTCGATTTGCGTGCGACGCGACACGCCGTTGCGCCGAATTTGTGTGACTGCCGTGTTTTGGCTTCAGTGCTTGCATTGTGGCACTATATCACGTAGATACTGTTTCCAGAAATCGGTTTCCGTTGGAATTTCAGTATTTTGTGATGTATAGTTTCTTCTGTCAGAAACAAGGTTCCGGCGATGACGTAGGGAACCTGAGATCCCACCAAGCGAGTGGGGGAAGCCACCAAGGAGGGCATATGGCAAACGACATCAACGGATTCCTTCCTGATTCCGCATTCCTGCTGGATGTTCCGGCTGATGATTGGAAGGCCGCGATCCGGTTGGCTGGAGATGGTCTGGTCGCCGCCGGTTTCACCACTGATGCGTACACGGACCAGATGATCGAGACCGTCGAGAAGATGGGGCCCTATATCGTGATCGCGCCGGGACTGGCTTTGGCGCATTCCCGTCCATCGAATGCGGTGCTCAAGACCGGTCTGAGCTGGGTGCGACTCAGCACGCCTGTTGAATTCGGCAGCAAGGCCAACGATCCCGTGTCATTGGTGATCGGTCTGGCGGGCCACGACGAGAACGAGCATATCGGAGTCATGTCAGCCATCGCCGGAGCCTTAGTCGATCCGAAGAGGACTGCCGATCTGGCGCAGGCGGACACGCCGGATGAGATCCGCGCGATTCTTCAGCGATGAGGGGTCTCCATCAATCATCGCAACCAATCGTTATCGACAATCGCTAACCCATAACCAACCCATAACCAACACCAATCAATGAAAGAGGAATAATCATGAACATTCTGTGCGTATGTGGCAACGGCATCGGCACCTCCGTGCTGCTGAAAGTCAACGTCGAGTCGGTCGCTGCCGATCTGGGCATCGATGTGAACGTCACCACCTCCGATGCGGGCAGTGCCAAGGGAACCGCCAACATGAACGATCTGGTGCTCACCTCCGCCGAGCTGGCTCCGGAGCTGGAGGGCACCACGACGCCGGTCGAGATCATCGCCAACTTCATGGACACCGACGAGATCCGCGGCGTGCTGGAGCGCTACGCCTAACCGATCCCGCGCGTCCCCAGAGCAAACAGAGAACAACAAAGGATAGAAGGACAACATGAACGCTATCGTTCAGGTGCTGAATTTCATCAGCCAGGAGATCCTGAATGTGCCGGCGTATCTGATCGGTATCATCGCCGCCATCGGCCTGATCGCATTGAAGCGCAGCATCGGCCAGATCATCTCCGGTGCGCTTAAGGCGGCAATGGGCTATCTCATTCTGGGAGCCGGTGCCAACGTGGTGACCGCCGCTCTGTCTCCCTTTGGCGATCTGGTGCTGAAATCCACCGGTGCGCACGGAGTAGTGCCGACCAATGAGGTCATCACCGCGCAGGCGTCCAGCCAGTTCGGCACCGCCTCCACATACATCATCGTGCTGAGCTTCATCATCATGCTGCTGCTTGCCCGGTTCACCCCGCTCAAGTACATCTTCCTGACAGGCCACCACATGGTGTTCATGTCCACGATGCTGGCCGTGGTTCTCTCCGTCGGTTTCGGTGCCGAGAACCAGCTGCTCGTCATCGTGATCGGCTCCATTCTGATGGCCGTGATCATGGTGGTGATGCCGGCGTTCACGCAGCCATTCATGAACCGCGTGACCAACAGCGACAAGCTGTCCATCGGACATTTCAATTCGCTTGGATACATCATCTCCGGCTCTGTCGGTGCAGCCGTCGGCAAGAAGTCGAAGTCCACTGAGGACATCAACTTCCCGAAGGGACTGAGCTTCCTGCGCGATTCCATGGTGTCCACAACCGTGCTCATGGTCACCCTGTATCTGGTCTTCTCCGTATGGGCCGCCATCGTCCTGCCTGCCGAGACGGCGTTCAAGATCTTCTCCACCAATCCCGATAACTACGGCTCCTTCTTCATGGCCGCGTTCGCTCAGGCGCTGCAGTTCGGCATCGGCGTGAGCATCATTCTGTATGGCGTGCGCATCATCCTCGGCGAGCTGGTTCCCGCCTTCCAGGGTATCGCCAACAAGGTCGTGCCCGGTGCACGTCCGGCGTTGGACATCCCGATCGTATTCCCGTACGGTGCCAACGCATCCCTCATCGGCTTCCTCGGCTCCTTCGTCGGCGGACTGGTTGCCCTTGCGATCATCGCCGTATGGCTTGGGCCGGTTTGGGGTGTTGCGCTGATTCTGCCCGGCATGGTGCCTCACTTCTTCGATGGCGGTGGCGCCGGTGTGTTCGGCAATGCAACCGGAGGTCGTACGGGCGCGATCGTCGGATCGTTCATCAACGGCATGCTCATCACCTTCCTTCCGGCCGCTCTGATGACCGTGATGGGTAGCTTCGGTCTGGCTAACTCCACCTTCGGCGACGGTGATTTCTGCTGGTATGGCACTATCGTCGGCAACCTTGCGCACCTTGGCTCGATGGGCGGTGCGATCAGCCTGCTGATCTTCGCCGTCATACTGTTTGCCGCAGCTTGGATCTGGCAGGTGAAGGTCGTCAACTCCGGTTGGACCCCCGGAGCCAAGCACGCCGAGTTCATCCAGCAGGTGAAGGCGGAGGAAAAGGCTGCGAAAGCCGCCGCACGTGCCTCGGACAAGGCCGTGGCCAAGGCTTGATGCATTTGGCACAGTCAGTCATAGGGGTGGCTTCCGCGAGGTTCTTCGGCTCGGTAGAGCGATAGCTCGACGGGATGGCATGCAATTGCGTGCCATCCCGATTTTCTTTCCGGCTCGCCCATGCGCGCGTCGTAATGGGAATGAAAAGGCAGGTGGCCGTATCCTGTGCGCATAGGACCGAAAACCCGAAACAAATCAGCCGCAAAGGAGCCAACGATGACCGCCTTCAACCGTGAACCACTGCCCGACGCCATCCGCACGAACGGCGCGACCCCGAACCCGTGGTGGTCGAACGCCGTCGTCTACCAGATCTACCCGCGATCCTTCCAGGACACGAACGGTGACGGATTCGGCGACCTCAAGGGCATCACCTCCCGCCTCGATTACCTCGCCGACCTCGGTGTCGACGTGCTGTGGCTCTCCCCGGTCTACAAGTCCCCGCAGGACGACAACGGTTACGACATCTCCGACTATCAGGACATCGACCCGCTGTTCGGCACGCTCGACGACATGGACGAACTCCTCGCCGAAGCGCACAAACGGGGCCTGAAGATCGTGATGGATCTCGTCGTCAATCACACCTCCGACGAACACGCGTGGTTCGAGGCGTCGAAGCACAAGGACGACCCGCACGCCGACTGGTACTGGTGGCGTCCCGCACGCCCCGGCACCACGCCCGGCGAACCCGGCGCCGAGCCGAACCGCTGGGGCTCCTACTTCGGCGGCTCCGCATGGCAGTACGACGAGACCCGCGGCGAATACTACCTCCACCAGTTCTCGAAGAAGCAGCCCGACTTGAACTGGGAGAACCCGGCCGTGCGCCGCGCCGTGTACGACATGATGAACTGGTGGCTCGATCGCGGCGTCGACGGATTCCGCATGGACGTCATCACCCTGATCTCCAAGCGCACCGACCCGAACGGTAAGCTCCCCGGCGAGGCCGGTTCCGAACTCGACGACCTGCCCGTCGGCGAGGAGGGCTACTCCAACCCGAACCCGTTCTGCGCCGACGGTCCGCGCCAGGACGAGTTCCTCGCCGAAATGCGTCGCGAGGTGTTCGACGGCCGCGACGGCTTCCTCACCGTCGGCGAGGCCCCCGGCATCACGGCCGCGCGCAACGAGCACATCACCGATCCCGCCAATGGCGAACTCGACATGCTCTTCCTGTTCGAGCACGTCGACTTCGACTGCGAGGGCGCCAAGTGGAAGCCGCTGCCCCTCGACCTGACGAAGCTCAAGTCCATCATGGCCGGCTATCAGACCGCCGTCGCGAAGGCCGGCTGGGCAAGCCTGTTCACCGGCAACCACGACCAGCCGCGCGTCGTCTCCCGCTGGGGCGACGACTCCACCGAGGAGTCGCGCATCCGCTCCGCCAAAGCGTGGGGACTCGTGCTGCACATGCACCGCGGCACCCCGTACGTCTACCAGGGCGAGGAACTCGGCATGACCAACGCGCACTTCACCTCCCTCGACCAGTACCGCGACTTGGAAACGCTCAATGCCTACCGTCAGCGCGTCGAGGAGGCCAAGGTGCAGAGCGCCGAATCGATGATGGCAGGCATCGCCGCGCGCGGTCGAGACAACTCCCGCACCCCGATGCAGTGGGACGCCTCCCGCTACGCCAGATTCACCGCGCCCGACGCCGCCTGCGAGCCGTGGATCTCGGTCAACCCGAATCACACGGACATCAACGTGGCCAGCGAGTTCGACGACCCCGACTCCGTGTACGCGTTCTACAAGCAGCTCATCGCGCTGCGCCACACCGACCCGGTGATCTCCGCCGGCAGCTGGCACCTGATCGACGCATCCGACCCGCACGTCTACGCCTTCACCCGCACCCTCGCCAAGCCCGCTCCGGCCTCGACGTACCCGGTGTTCGACGACGTCGAATCGTTCCACATCAACCCGCAGCCGGATCCCAGCACGCAGCCCGGCGAAGGCGCGCTGCTTATCGTCGCGAACCTCTCCGGACGCACCGTCGACCTGCCGTCCGAGGCGTCCGCGCTGCTCGCCGGCGGCATCACCGAACCGGACATCGTGATCAGCACGTACGGCGCATCCCACGCCGTCGTCTCCCTCACCAACGAGGAGCTCGACCCGTGGGAGGCCATCGCCGTGCGTTTGTAATGCGTTCGACGCAGCTATCTTGCTTACGAGGGGTACTTTCAGCCTTCTGCGGACATCTATCCTGCTTCCGAGAGGTACCTGATGCAGGTATAAGGCCCCTAAAACGGCTTGATTACCATGAGGGTTTGCCGTTTGTAGGTTTGTGTACTTTGGTCAGGTACCCCTCGTAAGCAGGATAGATGTCCGTAACAAGCGAAAAGTACCCCTCGTAAGCGAGATATCGGCGAGATATCGGCGGATGAAGGCTGGGAATTCGCGTGAATTGCCTTATTGCGCGAGACGGGGTGTCTGGATACGGCACCCCGCCGCATAAAATAGCCGATTATGGAACAGAAAGACGTCCTCAAAGCATTGCAGCGTGATCATGCGGCCGAACTCAAGAAAGCCGCCGAGCGGTTGAAGGGGACCGCACGCCACACCGAGATCATCCCCTCGCCGACCCTGTCCGAAATGACCGGACACGAGATCCTCCTCAAGCCCGAGAACCTTCAGATCACCGGATCCTTCAAGATCCGCGGCGCCTACAACAAGATCGCCTCCCTGTCCGAAGAGGAGCTCGCCCGCGGCATCGTCACCGCCTCCGCCGGCAACCACGCGCAGGGCGTCGCCTACGCCGCCCGCGAACGCGGCGCCAAGGCCACGATCTGCATGCCGACCATCACCCCGCCGCTCAAGGTCGACGCCACCAAGGCGTACGGCGCCGACGTGGTCCTCTACGGCGACGTCTTCGACGAATCCGCCGCCCACGCCGCCGAACTGAGCGAAAAGGAAGGCATGATCTACGTGCCGCCGTTCGACGACTACGAAGTCATCTGCGGCCAGGGCACCATCGCCCTCGAAATCCTCGAGGACGTGCCCAACGTCACCGACGTGGTCGTGCCCCTCGGCGGCGGCGGACTCGGCGCCGGCGTCGCGCTCGCCATCAAGACGTTCAAGCCGGAAGTGCGCGTGATCGGCGCGATCCCGGAGGGCTCGCCTGCGTGGAAGAACTCGCTTGCGGCCGGTCGCGTCGTGCCCGCCGATCAGGTCGTCACCTCCGCCGAGGGCGTCGCCGTCAAGCATCCGGGCGATCTCACGTTCGCGCTGCTCAACGAGTTCCTCGACGACATCGTCACCGTCACCGAGCGTGACATCAACGAGATGATCCTGCTCATGCTTGAAAAGCACAAGTTGGTCGTCGAGGCGGCCGGTGCCGTCTCGCTCGCCGCGCTTGAGCATCTGAACCTGCGCTCGCGCAAGTTCGCGTCCGCGCCCGGCCCGCACGTGGTCGTGCCGATCATGTCCGGCGGCAACATCGACACCGTGACGATGGGCGCGGTCATCCAGAAGGGCATGATCGCCCGCGGTCGCATCATGAACTTCGAGGTGGAGCTGCCCGATACGCCGGGTCAGCTCGTCAAGGTCGCGTCTCTGCTCGCACGCGAACGCGCCAACGTGATCGCCCTCGACCACGATCAGTTCAAGGCATCCGGCCACTACACGAACGCGGTGTCGCTCGGCGTCACGGTCGAGACCAACGGTCCCGACCACATCGACCGCATCCTCGCCGCCCTCAAGGCCGAAGGCTTTAGCCCCAAGCGCATCTACTGATTCGCCTGATTCGCGCTTTTTGCGCCTTGGCTGGGTAGCTGCTGACCGTTTATTGCGGTGACCGCGACGGCCCGCTATCTACTGTTCCCGACACACTCAAGGCCGTTCGGCCAAGCCTACGGTCGTGAACAGTAAATAGCGGGCCGTCGCTCTGTTCCAGCGGTATGTATCTGCTGACTTGTGACTCGCGCGTCAGCTGTTCTCGGCGATGGTTTCGTCGACGAGTTCGGGCAGGGCCACGGCGATGTCGTCGTGGATGAGACGGGTGGCGAGGCGATCGTACTGGGTGCGGCCCATGTTCATGATCGTGATCGGAACGCCGGCCTGCGCGGCGACCGGCACGATGCTCGCGGCCGGGAACACCTCGAGCGTCGATCCGATGACCCACAGTTCGTCGGCCTTGGTCGCCAGGCTGTACGACTTCTCCATCGCGCCGTCCGGCAGCGCCTCGCCGAAGTAGACGACGTCGGTCTTGATCATGCCGTTGCAGGGCATGTTCCCCTTGTACTTGAGCAGACGATGGCAGCGCGGATCTGGCTCCTCGTCCAGCTTCGCCATGATGTCGGCGGTGTTGTATTCGGCGTGGCATTTCATGCAGTGCGATGTGCCGATCGTGCCGTGCAGGTTGACGATGATATCCGGACTGTTGCCGGCCTTCTCATGCAGGGCGTCGAAGTTCTGCGTGGCGAGCAGCGTGAGCATGCCCGCCTTCTCGAGCTTGACCAGTGCCTTGTGCGCGACGCCGGGCTGCGCGTTCCACACGGGTGATTCCTTCTGCCAGCGCCAGGAGTATTCGCGCGCCTCCTTGTCGTTGAGGAACGCGTCGATGTCGTACACGCTCATCTGGTCGGGGTGCTTGGTCCACACGCCGTCGGGGCCGCGGAAGTCGGGGATTCCGGCGGAGGTGGAGATGCCGGCGCCGGTCAGTACTGCGATTTTCTTTGTCATACCCACAGGTATACGCGCTTTGCGTGTCGTTGCGGTGTACGCCGGGAGAAGTCGCGGCGATTCCGTTTGTTCGACTGTTCGTCACTTTCGGTTACCGGCATGTGACGTCCGCGGGCGTATCCTTGGCAATAGGACATGACGCATGGCAGGGTCAAGCGATGCTGTTGCGACACGCCGATGGAACGCTGTATTTCCAAGGATTTGCGGCGTACTTTTGCATGCTGGTTTGCATGATCGTCGCAAGGCGTGTAAGTTACTCATCTGTTGCCACTCAGCATGGCGATCTGATTCAAATCAAGAATTGTGATTCAGCTTGTTGATGTGCTT